>DJYI01000076.1:15215-30355 GCA_002448475.1 Verrucomicrobia bacterium UBA6982 | reverse complement strand
GCGGCAAGGGCAATAGCGCGGGACTGGACGGCGGAGGCAAAATTGAAAACACGGGCGAAATGAAACGCGAATGAGATTTGGGGATGGAAGGCCGGAAACGTAGATGCGCCCTCATTCGCTTTCACCCTTTCAACTTTTCCCCGCATGTTGTAGAATTGTCGTCGCCGCATGAACTACGATTTAAACATAGACCCAACCTCCTCCCCGACCATCCTCATGGGAGCCGACCGGAAGGACCCGCTCGAAAAGTGGGTCCTGCCGATGGTTCGTTTAACCCTGGCGACATCTATCGCCCAATGGGAGTCAGCGACCTTCGCAGGCGACTGGGATTGTCGCGGCTGGCAAGCCGACCAAGGTCAACGAGCTGGACGAGATCGGCGCGGAGTTGGCGAAGTTCATCAATGCGACCGCTGAAGAGGATTCCGGACGATGAAGAAAGCACGCAAGGCACAGACCGCTTTGATCAAGCCGGATGTCGAGGTCGTCGAATCCGTCGAGGCGGAACTGTACAAGAACGTCCGGTCGTATATCGCGAAGGCACGTGCGAAGGTCTATACCGTTGCCAACAAGGAGATGGTCGCCGCCTATTGGAATGTCGGGCGTGAGATTGTCGCGAAGCAGGGAGGGGCGGAACGCGCGAAGTACGGGGATTGCCTCATCAAGGGTCTTTCGCTGAAATTGACGGCGGAGTTCGGACCAGGCTACACATCGACAAACCTCAAGTACATGCGCCTGGTATTTTTGGCTTTCCCAATTCGTCACACACTGTGTGACCAATTGAGCTGGTCGCATTACCGTACGTTGGCGAGCGTTGAAAATGCCGAAAAACGCCAGTTCTATTTCGAGGAATGCGCGAAGTCGGGTTGGAGTGTGCGCGACCTCCAGCGGCAGATCTCGACACAGTTCTTCGAACGGCTGCTTGCGAATCATGTCGATCTTAAGAATGCGTCAGGTTATGTGAAGCGCAGTCGTCCGGAGCCGAAGGACATTGTCAGAAGTCCGGCGATCTTGGAGTTCACGGGCGTTTCCCCGTTTGCCTACAAGGAAGCTGATCTGGAGGCGGGGCTTATCCGTCATTTGGGGAATTTCCTGTTGGAGTTGGGGCGCGGCTTTGCATTGGTCGGCGAGCAGTGCCCGATTCACGTTGGCAATGAGGTCTATCATTGCGATCTTGTTTTCTACAACTTCCTTGCGCGTTGCTTCTTCCTGGTCGATCTGAAGATCGGCAAGATCACGCCAGAAGACCTTGGGCAGATGCAGCTCTACAAGCACTATTACGAGCGCGAGCGGATGAATCCGGGAGACAATCCTCCGGTCGGCATCGTCCTTGGTTCCGATCGCGACGAGGCGGTGATACGCTACACGCTGAACGAGCACGAACGCAACCTCTTTGCGGTGAAGTATCATCTGAATCTGCCGACTGTCGAGGAACTTCAACTTGAACTTTGTCGCGAACGTGCGGCGATTGAGGAGGCGTTGCTGCTGAATGGTCCGGAAACAACAAAATCCGTCTCCGCGCGGTCGTCTGGCAGAAAGCGGGGCACCAAATGAAACTCCGGCAAGCGTTCACGGACTTCATCTTAGCCTCGAACACGGACGGGAGCGGTAAGGCCGCATCCTACGTTCGTGCGCTCGACATGCTCGGCCCGATTCTGACGGAGTATGACACCGACTTTTGTGGCGGCAAGGAAAGACGTTATGGTATCACATGCGCGAAAAAGGCATAATCAGATGACCGCAAACGAGAACCAGATTGTCGTCTACCAGCCGAACGAGACCGTCCGGCTGGACGTGCGTCTCGAAAACGAGACGGTGTGGCTGAATCGCCATCAGATGGCGCAGTTGTTCGGTCGCGACGTAAAGACAATCGGCAAGCACATAGCAAACGCACTGTCGGAGGAATTAGCGCAAACACCAGTTGACGCAGATTTTGCGACAACTCAAAGCCAGGGAAACCCAACTGTCTCAAAATTTGCGATAGTTCAACAAGAAGGTGGACGAGAAGTTGTACGCCAAGTCGAGCACTACAATCTGGACGTTGTTTTATCTGTTGGCTACCGCGTAAAATCTGCGCAAGGCATCCTGTTCCGTCGTTGGGCAAATGCGGTTCTCAGGGACTATCTGCTCCGTGGCTATTCGGTCAATTCCAGATTGAATCAGCTTGAGGACAAGGTGGACCGGCGGTTTGCGAAGACCGAGGCGGACATTGCCGAACTCAAGGACAAGGTCGATTTCTTCGTGCAAACGAAAGAGCCGCCGTTGCAGGAAGTGTTCTATCAGGGGCGATTCTGGGATGCGAAATCGCTCTTGATCAAGTTCATCCGCCGGGCGAAGAAGGAATTGATCGTAATTGACGCCTATCCCGGCGTCGCAACGCTCGACATGCTGGCGAAGCGCGGGCGCGGCGTGAAGATCGAGCTTGTGACGCACTCCAACGGCGAACTTGCGGAGTCGGACTTCGAGGCATTCGGCGAGCAATGCGGCAAGTTCACGAAGACCATCTGCGGCATCTGCCACGACCGTTTCATCATCGTTGACGGCAAGGAGATATTCTGGACTGGCGCATCGCTCAAGGACGCCGGACGTCTGACGTTCGCCGCCGCGAAGATGGGGGCCGAGATCATCCCCGGACTTCTCGACTCAATCCGCAAGGCGGCATCGGAACACCACGAATACGGAAAGATGAAAGCGGGTATGAAGATGGCCGAGAAATGACAGACCAATTGCCAGTGTCGCATTCTGCGGGCAAATGTGATAGAATTTTCTGCGCCGCATGCACAACGATTTAAACACAGCCAAAACCGTCGCCATTGCCGCTGCAGTCAAAACAATCAAAGCGGCCATTCTGCAAAGCCGCTATCAGGCGGCGCGCCTCGCCAACGCCGAAATGCTCAAACTGTATTTCGCCATCGGCGGCTATGTTTCTGCAAACTCCCGCGCGGGAACGTGGGGCACAGGGGCCATCGACGCGATTTCCGAGCGATTGTCGAAGGAATTGCCGGGTCTGCGCGGCTTTTCCGCGACAAACATGAAGAACATGCGCTTGTTCTTCGAGGAATGGACACTTCATCGAAATCGTCAGCCGGTGGCCGGCGAAATTTGCCTGCCACCGGCTGGTAAAGTGACTTGCGGACGGAACAAGAAGGCGATCGAATTTCGTCAGTCAGTGGCTGACGATTTGGGACCGAACGACTCCAATGCGTTCATGTCCATTGGGTTCACACACCACATGGCGATTCTTTTCGCCTGCAAGACCGTTGACGAGCGCCTGTTCTACATTCGGAAATGCGCCTCGGAGTTCTGGTCGAAACGCGTCCTCTTGCAGCACCTGAAGGCGAACGACTACGCCGCGCAGGGCAAGGCGGTCAACAATTTCGAGCTCACGATGCCGGACGAAAGGCAGGTTTCGCGGGCGGTGCAGGCGTTCAAGGACGAATATCTGCTCGATTTCGTCAACATCGTGGACGCCAACGACGACGAGGAGACGCTCGACGAGCCGGAATGGATGATGGAGATGGTCGCGAAAATCCGACACTTCATTCAGGCGCTCGGCCCGGACTTCTGCTTCATGGACGTGAAGAAACGCTTCGTCGTCGAAGGCGACGAACTCTTCGCCGACCTCGTGTTCTTCCACCGCGCCCTGAAGTGCATGGTCGCCGTGGAACTCAAGCGCGGCAAGTTCAAGGCCGCCTATCTCGGCCAGCTCGAACTCTATCTCGCCTGTCTCGACCAATACGTCAAGCGGGAGGACGAGAACCCGTCTGTCGGGCTATTGCTCTGCCGCGAGATGAACAGGACCATGGTCGGTCTCACCATACGCCGCCACAACTCACCGATGGGCGTCGCCACCTACCGCACGGCGGAAGACGTTCCGGACGACTACAAGAGCCTCCGTCCGCTTCTGGACGGCGCCCAACACATTCTCGATGAAGGCGAGCAGGAACCAACACCGTCCCGAAAGGAGCCGCAATGACAGCGTCTCTCCATATCGAAAAGTGGGTTTGGCCGATGGTTCGCAGTTGCTGGACGTTCTGCCTCGTTTCCTTGCGCCGGGTGCGGGATGCGTGGGCGAGATGTGACTTGGAATGCAAGGAGTACGCCACATGAAACTCCGGCAAGCGTTCTCGGACTTCATCTTCGCCACGAACACGGGCGGAAGCGGCAAAGCCGCGTCATATGTCCGTGCGCTCGACATGCTCGGCCCGATTCTGACGAAGCACTACCCGAATCCGATCATCGGCGGCTCCATGTGGCATGGCTTCTCGCTTGCGGACATACACGCCTTGCACGAATGGATATGTGCCGAAATGAAGAAAGGCGCGGCTAGCCCCGTATTGGCGGACTTCGAATCGCCGAGTTACTGGACGAAGAACTTCTGTTCTGCGGCGGTTCGCGCCTATGGCGAGTTTCTGGCGGCAGAGGCGTTTGCGGATGGCATTCTCGCAAAGGTGTCGGGTGAGACAGACGGCAAGATGATAGCGCAAAAGGCGGAAGCGCTGATTGATGCGACATCGCCGACCGATCTTGAGTCACATTTGAATCTCACCGCGAAGGAAGGCAAGATGAAACTTGCCGCCGTCAAGGTGCGTGTGAATCAAGACATCTTCCGTAAGATGGTGTTGGCGAACTACGGCGGTAAATGCTGCATTACAGGGCTCTCCGTGCCGGACGTCCTTCGCGCCAGCCACATCAGTCCGTGGGCGGAAGACGAAAAGAACCGCCTCAATCCCGAAAACGGTCTGTGCCTCTCCGCAACCTACGACGCCGCGTTCGACCGCCACCTCATTTCCTTTGATGAACACTATCGTCTCATCGTCTCAAAGGAAATCAAAGACCACTATACCGATGCGGTGGCTAGGTCCTACTTCCTCGACCGAGAAGGGCAAACAATGTCCCTGCCTGCAAAGTTTCTGCCGTCACAGATGTTACTGGAGAAACATAGAGCGCTTTTGGTTGGATGAAAGGGTTGGTATGAACGACAAACATATAATTGAAGTCGTGGGCGCCATTATAAAAGATGGCGATCGGTATCTTGTCGGGCAGCGCGCGGCAAACAAGTCGCAGGGTGGATTGTGGGAATTCATGGGCGGCAAAATAGAGCCAGGTGAAACACCAGAACAGGCGCTTGCGCGCGAATGCCGCGAAGAACTTGATCTTGAAATAGAGAACGAACACATAATTGATTCTGTCTTACACGAATATCCAGAAAAGACAATCCGTCTTACACTCATATCATGTTCACCCAAGTCAGGTTCAATCCCAAAAGCATTGGAACATCAGCAAATCAAGTGGGTGACACGCGCAGAAATGGATGCGCTTGATTTTGCGCCGGCTGATAGAGAATTGATCAGGAAACTATTCGCTTAAGAAGAAGGGGGCACCATGGAACGTTTTTATTATGGGGAGACCATTGCGGAGTTTCTTGCAGAAGAACCCGATGCCATATTTGGGGCTTTGAGCCAGGCTGAGAGTTTCAATACCGCGAGAGAACAGAAAAACGCTTGGAATGAAGAGATTGGTTTGCTCAAGTCAATTCTGCAAGAATACAGTGGTGACGTGTTCTTTGAGTATTCCATCCCCCGTCTTGGCAAAAGAGTCGATGTCGTCCTGCTAATAAACGGAATTGTTCTTTGTCTGGAATTTAAGGTTGGGGCGGAGAGATTTGAGACCGCTGACAAAGAACAGGTTTGGGACTATGCGTTGGATATTAAGAACTTCCACGAACCCTCACGGGACTTGTTTGTTGCACCTGTACTGGTGGCTACGGATGCCCCTGATGAACCGTTTGAACTTGCAACATGCAACTACGATGATAAAGTCTATGCGCCGTTGCAGGCAAATGCGGCAACGTTAAAGGAAGCTATTGCCAAAGTCGTTGATGCCACACCAAAAACAAACGTCGAAGGCATGAGTTGGGCTCGTGGCAGATATTCTCCAACGCCAACGATTATCCAAGCCGCAAGCGCACTGTATGCGAAGCACAATGTGGAAAATATCACGAGGTGTGATGCGGGCGAAAATCTCAAAGTAACAACGGATTTCATTCTTGGTGTAATCGATCACGCAAAAGCGAACAATGAAAAATGCATTTGTTTCGAGACAGGTGTCCCGGGCGCAGGAAAAACGCTTGTCGGGCTTAATGTCGCGATGAAACAGTTTGAGAAGAAAGAACCGGCTGTTTATTTGAGCGGCAATGGCCCGCTTGTCGATGTGCTTACCGAGGCGCTTGCCCGCGACAAGGTTAGACAGGAGCGCGAAGTCGGGAAAAAATGTACATTGACAACTGCACGCCGTGAGGTAAAGAGCTTTATCCAAATCATACACCATTATCGTGACAACGCATTGGCCAAACTCAAGATGCCTATTCGCGATGGCGTTCTTGCGATTGACCCGAGCAAGGCAAGGAAGCACAGTGATGATGGGTATTCAGAGGTTGAACATGTAGCAATCTTTGATGAGGCACAGCGCCTTTGGGATCAACCACATCTTTCCGCTTGGTTGGCGCGCAAGAAAGGTGTACAGAACTTTCCGATGTCGGAAAGTGAGTTCTTAATCTGGTCCCTAGATTTGCGCCCTGATTGGGCGGTAGTGGTCTGCCTTGTGGGCGGCGGACAGGAAATCAACTCAGGCGAGGCTGGAATCGCTGAGCCTATCAGAGCTGCCAATAATACATTTCCGAATTGGAACGTATTCATATCTCCGCAACTGACCGCGAAGGAGTATGCAGAGGGGAATGTGGAGGCGTTACTAAAAACGAATCCCAAGGTGCAGAAGAACGTCTCGCTGCATCTAGCAACGAGCATGCGCAGCTTCCGCGCGGAGAATCTTTCCAACTTTGTCGGGCAACTTTTGGATCGAGATGCTTCGACGGCAAAAAACTCCTATGCCGAGTTCTGCGCGAATTATCCAATCATGTTGACGCGCGATCTTGCAAAGGCAAAGTCATGGCTTAGAAAAGTGTCGGGCGGATCAGAACGCTACGGCATGATATGTTCATCGCAGGCGTTTCGCTTACGGCCACTTGCCATTGACGTACGTGCAAAGCCGAACATTGTTGATTGGTTCTTGGACGACATAACCGATATTCGCAGTTCGCTTTTCCTCGAGGATGTTGCGACCGAATTCGACATTCAGGGCCTTGAACTTGATTGGTCGTGTCTAATTTGGGATGGAGATTTCCAATATGCGCCTGATGGGTGGATACAGAAAGACTTCTCCGGCGGCAAATGGAAGAATATCAACGCACCTGAGCGTCGTGCATTCCAGGTCAATGCCTATCGCGTCCTTTTGACGCGTGCGCGCAAGGGCATGATAATCTGCGTACCTGAAGGCGATCGTGGCCATCCGCCGGATGATACGCGACGACCGGAGTTTTACGATGAAACGTACAAGTATTTGCGTTCTCTTGGTTTGAAGGAGCTGGCATAGAATGGAGTGATATAAGCGTGAAGAAGTATTTCGTACTCAAGATTGATTCGTATGAAGGCGAGGGAAGCTCGTTGACGGTGGACGCCGACGGCGCGGACAGCATGTATGTCGTCTTGAGTGTTGAAGGCTCATCGGCGGAGATTGTCGATTGGGGCTATCCCACGGTCGACGATATTCTTGCGGCGTGGGACAATGTGACGTTTGAGAATGTTGACGAGTTCAGATGATTCCCAACGCCTTCACATGCACCGGTTCGTATGCGATCTTGATTCTGTGCGGAATCAAGCGGACGGCGAACCGCAGCGCGTGGCCGGAACCGCGCGAGGGGCAGGCGGCGATTTCGTGCTCGAAGTCATTCTGCAAGGAAGAGCACGAGCAGTTCATCGCGTAGGCGTCGGTGAATCTGTCGCCGGAGGATTTTGAGAAGTTGCCCGCGTGGCGCGAGGTGAAGGACTGGCCCGGCAAGGTCCTTGGCGTGGTAAACAAGTGCAACCGCGGCATTGCCAAAGCAAATCGTGAATTGGTAAGGAATGGAAATCCTAAAGCCCAGTTCGATGTAAATAAGCTAACGGAATTCCGCGTCACCGTACTGGCCTGTTCTGAAAGTGGCCAGATAAAGTGGCACGACAAACCGAAAAGTGGCCAGATAAGCTCAGAATGTGGCCAGATAAAACAGGCGAAACCATACGACACAGATGCTCAAGACCATGCTACATTGGAAGTGATTCGGAATAAACCGGGAATAAAGCTTGAGGCCATTTTCCTGGAAATACGAACGCCAACACGCTCTGTGCGCCGCGTTTTGGAACGCTTGTCCGCAAGCGACAAGATCGAGTATCGAGGTTCCAAACGAACTGGTGGATGGTTTGTAAAGCCGTAACGGCACATGGCGCAGAACGTGACAGAGGTGTTTAGGGCGGCGGTGCCGTCGGTGGGATTTGTCCTTAAGGCAAGGGCCGATATCGACGGCAAGCAGAACGCCTACCGCAGATGAATCGCAGAGGATGCGGAAGGCGACGAGTCTGCCGCCCTGACGGAATATTCCGCCCATGCCGAATGGCTATTCCGCCAGTAAATCAGAGCCGGGGAAGGAATACTGGCTGTGGGAGTTGGAAGATGCGTCGCAACGAAATAGTCGCTGTTCTGAAATGCTGAATCACCTAGTTGTGATCGGGACGTTCGCGGAAATGTCGAAATCGTTCCAGTTTCCGATGTTTCCGTTCACGGAGAAGCGCTCGAACACCAGATTGAACGATTCGACTGGGTTCTCCCCGGGCGGAATCCGGCAATGCACTCTGATCGTCGGTCGGGGGACGCCTGGTTCGGCCGACACCGAGACGTTCCGGAATGTGCAGTTTCGCACTCGTCCAACAGGGTCTTCCGAGTCCGGACCGTAGCGGGCGTTGTCGATTGACACAAGAGCCGGGAACGTTTTTCCATGAGGCTCCTCGTAGTGCTGTCCGTCCGATGTTTGAAGAACCGCCGTCTGGTTGTCCGCCTGCATTTCGACCCGGATGTTCTCGAACACGACGTCCTCGATGACGGCCGGGCCTCCGGCGCTCACGTTGAGGGAGGATGCCTGGCTACGGAGGATGTCGCAGTCGGCATAGCGGATGTTCCGGAAGCGGGGCGCCCATGTCTCGATTCCCGTTTCGATGGTCTTTCCCCACCCGCACCAAAGCACACAGCGCTCCACCGTGACGTCCTCGACGGGGCGGTCGCGGAGCGGCGGAACTCCCTTCACGGCGATCGTGTCGTCAAACGACCGGACGAAGCTGTCGCGGACCGTCACCCGACGCGAATTGCAGATGTCGATTCCATCCGTGTTGTAGCGCCACTGCCCGATGATCTTCACATGCCGCGTTTCGACGTTTTCGCAGTCGAAGAAGGCAAGCGTCCAGCTTGGCGAGTCCATCAGGACCGGACCGTCGATGCGGATGCCGCGGGAATGGTAGAACCGGATGCAGGAGGGCTGTAGCGGGGAGTAGCATCCTTCGAAGACGCGCTCGCACACGCGTCCGTCGATGACACCATGGCCGAAAATGTCCACGTCTTCGACGCCTTCGCCGATGAAGCATCCGAACACGATGGCGTCCCGGTCGACATACACCCTGTCATGGCTTTTCAGCCGCACAAGACCGGCGACATGCATTCCCGGCCCGTAGCGGTAGGTCGCCCCCACCTTCTCCGGAAAGTCGCGCGGAGGCTCCACGAACAGGTGCAGCGCCCCGTGCGGCCCGTCGATTTCCAGAACATAGTAGCCCGGCCCCGGAACGGAAAACGACACGGCACGATGGGCGACTTGCGTCGCGATGCCGGCCGACAGGGGGCGGACGACCGCCCGCGCGAAAGGCCGTTTCGGCTCGACTTCGACGGTGAACGGCCCGGTGGCCTCGCACGCGATGTAGGACGCCCGTTCCGTCTGGTCGAGGGGGCGCTGCCGCCCCGGCCACGGCCGATTGAACGGGACGCGGGACTCGCGGCACGCCCTCGCCTCCACCGGCCGTCCGTTCAGACGGACGGCGATATCGTCGTTGAGCGGACGATACGTCTGCAGATCCGGACGGAAGCAAAATGCCGTTCCGGCCGGCCTGATGGTCCTGGCAACGCGGACGTTGCAACCGCTCATCGCGCGTCCTCTTCCAATGTTGCCTCCTGATGTGGTTCGGGCGGAACGTCGGCGTGCGTCGAACCCTGGACCCAGACAATGGACTTCGGGCACGGGAGGGCATTGTAGAGGGCGCGTGCTTTTCATGGGTTCTCCGATGGAGGCCCCGTCATTCCAACCCGGAGTTTACCGGATGATGAGCGTCGTGGCCGTCTGGCAGTTGACGCGTAGCGCGAAGGGCTGAATCTGCGGGAGGGTCGCGAGGTTGGGGTCGCCGACATGGACGCCGACGAGGAACGGCCCGCTTCCAAGCGGATCGTCGCCGACAAAGGCGTAGGTGGACGTTTCCGTCCAGGCGCCGCCATCGGCGGCCGTGAGAAGCTGGTAGGTCTTCCCGTTCTTAATGAACTTGAAGCGCGTGGAGGCGTTGCCCTCCGCCGTCCACGGGATCACGTAGTTGTAGCCGGGCTGCGCCGCCGCGGCGTCGTAGGCGTAGAAGCCGAGCGTGTTGCCGTAAACCCAGTGGCGCTGGACGTTCACCGCCGGCGTGGCGTCGAGGGTCTTGCGGATGTAGAGACTCACGGTCTTCCCCGCTCCGGTTCCAGCAGTGAGGCCCAGCGCGGCCGCGCTTGAGCCGGCGAGACCGAAGGTTGCCGTGAACGAGGAACCCGATTCCGCCGTGATGTAGTCCCACGCGGCGGTCGGGGTGCAGCCGATGGCCGTGCGCGTCCCCTGGCTAAGCAGCGGGCAGACCGCGAAGTCGTCCGCCGCCCAAACGGTTTCGCTGCCGTCGCTCACCTCGAAGCGGTATTCGTTGTACTTGCCGATCTCCACCGCGTCGGTGACGAGCGCCGTGGCGTCGCCCGCGAGCGTCGCGATTGTCGCCCATGCGCCGCCGCAGACGCGGTGCTTGACCGCGATCGACGTCGCCGCGTCGTTCGCGAGCGCCCAGGTCAGGGTCAGCGTCGTGTCGTCCATCTGGGCGGCGACGTTCTCGACGGGCTGGACGACGGTCTTCGGCTGAACCCCCTCCCACATCGACTCCGTGTAGCCCCAGAGTTCGAACTCGCGGACGGAGGCGTACCAGGTGTCGTAGGCCATGCCCCAGAGGTAGGCGCACTGCGTCCAGTCGGTGGAAACGCCTTGCTCCCAGACCTGCTGGTCGACCACGGTGCCGTCGAAGGTCTTGAGCACCGTGCAGGCGGTCGGCTGGAACGCGCCGCCCCAGCTGAGGGCGTTGGCGTCGCTGTTCGGGAACAGATAGCTGGTGTCGCCGGGGTTCTGCAGATACGCGAGGTCGGGACTCACGCGAAGCGACACGCGGTTCCACGTGTTGTTGTCGTTCTTGTAGGCGACCACCTTCGCCTTGGTGATCTTGACCGGCTCGTTGAAGTTGTAGCCGATGTAGAGGTTCTTTCCCCAGCCCGCCGCCTGGTCATACCAGATCGGGAAGGTCGAAGTCGAGCCGTCGAACGCCTTCTCCGCGTCCGAAAGCGGGACGCCGCCCGCGCGCTTGACCGCGTAGCCGTAGGTCTTCGCCGCCGCGCCGTTCTCGGTCAGCAGCACGCTCTGGACGGCAGTCGGCTTCGTGCTCGCCACGGCGTCCGAGAGGACGCCTTCGAGGTTGACGCCGTGGTATTCGGTCACGAACGCCGCGCGGTAGTGGTATTCGACGCCGGTCGAGGCGTCCGCGTCGGTGAACGTCCCGACGCCCGGCGCGACTTCGCCGACCCGCGCGTAAGGGCCTTCCGCCATGCGGGCCCGGTAGAAGACGACCGCGACCGTCTCGTTCGGCTCGTTCGCCCAGGAGAGCGTCCCCGCGCTGGCGGAGAGAACCGGCGCGACGGACGCCGCCGCCTCGGACGGCTTGCTTTCCGCCTCGGCCTTCAGCGACGCGACCGCGCCGTAGAATTCGGCCTCGCGAAGCTCGCCATACCACTCGCCGCTTTTGGAAAAGACGAGGAACTCCCACGAATCGTACGTGTTTCCGCTGTCCAGCGCGAACCAGTCGTTTCCGCGCGGCGAGTCCGCCTGCGCCAGCTGCACCAGACCGGAGTGCGCTGCGATGTCGCCGCCAGAAAGCGTGACGGCATCGTGTCCGCCGCCGAATATCTTTAGTCCGTCAAGGCGGTGGTAGGTATCGGACGCCGCCCAGCCGATTGCCGAAATCCGCGCCGCGCCGAAGACCACCGGTTCGACGAACTGGAGTCCGAACACCGGGCCGTAGAAGCCGCTTCCGCACTCCGTGTTGAGAGCGCCGTCGAACGCCTTCGCGTATTCCGTCCAATAGGAGGTCCCGTTGAACTTCGTGCTGACGACCTGCTTCCTGTAGGGCATCAGCGACTGCCACGGCGTGCAGGTGGCCGTCGCCGCCGGTCCCGCGACGGTCGTGCCCTCGAAGGAATTGACGTAGGCGACCGCGTAGGTGTAGGCGACGCCGCCGACAGCAGTGGCGTCGGTGTATTCGGTCGTGCCGAGCGGCAGGTCGGCGAGCGTCGCGTAGCCGGCCTTGCCGGTCTGGGCGCGG
This sequence comes from Verrucomicrobia bacterium UBA6982, assembly GCA_002448475.1. Taxonomy (GTDB): domain Bacteria; phylum Verrucomicrobiota; class Kiritimatiellia; order RFP12; family UBA3636; genus UBA3636. The sequence continues at coordinate 17,792 of DJYI01000076.1, read as the reverse complement.
AGGACGCGGATGCCTGTCGCGGTCACGCCCGACACGTTGGTCCATTCGAGCTTCGCCTGCCAGAGCGTGGACATGTCCGCCGTGGCGGTCAGATACGCCGGAGCGGACTCCGGAACGGTCTTCAGCGTCGCGCCGATCACGGTGAGGCGCGTGTCCGCGCCGCCGTTGCAGAGGACGAAGGCGTAGCGCCCGTCGGCGGTCATCTCGAGATTGCGGCATTCGAAAGCGCCGCTTGCGCCGTAGAGCGCCCGCATCGTCGCCGCAGGTATTGTCTTTTCGAGCGCGATGGTCTTGGCGGAGGCGTCAAAGGCGTAAACCGCGACGAGGCCGTCCTCGTTCTGAGCGACGAGGTATAGGCCGTCCGTCGTGTCGGCAAGCTTCACGTTCATGATCTTGCCGGTGATCGCCGGCGCGGACATCGCCGTCGAGACGCCCGACGCGAGGTCGAGGACGCCGAGCGCGCCGACTGCGCTGTCGCCCTCGCCGAAGACGGCGATTTCGCTTCCGCCGACCGTGTAAACCGCGAGGTTGCGGATCTGGCCGATGCCGGAAACGGCGTAGGAGGCGACGACGCGCAGCGTCCTGGCGTTCCGGTCGATGGCGAACTTGTAGATCCTGTTCTTCTCGCCGTCCGAGCCGCAGTTGGAGTAGAGGAAGTTTCCGTCGGCGCTCGCGTCAAGGCCGCCGTTCATGAAGAAGCGGAACGGATTGCCGGATTCGTCAAGGATGGTGAATACATCCTCGCTGTCATCGGCGCGGTTCACGACGGCGATCGTCGTGCCGCCGGCCGTGCCGTTGGCCCAGAAGATCAGGTCATCGGTCGCCGCCGCGCCCTTCCAGCAGAAGCCCTTGTTCTGCCAAGGGGCGTAGGCATTCTCGCCGTAGATCCACCACGACTTGGCGTCCGTCTCGCGGCTCAGGAGTTCGCCGTCGCCATCAACGAGCGCCTGCATGTCGAACGACATCACCGGAAGCGCGCCGCTGTCGGTGGACATCGCCGCGAGAAGCGCCGTCCCCGCGCGGTCGCGGGAGAGGAAGTGGGGGCGCGGGCTGGCGGGCCACGCCGCCGCGCCGGGATAGGCGATCGACTTCACGTTTGGGAAGTTCCACCACACCTGCGCGCCAGCGGGGAGGTAGGCGGAGCGCTCGGACGAGGAAAGCTCGTCGCCGTTCGCCGATACCGACGCGACGCGGTAGATGTAGGTGTTGCCGCGCGCGGCCGTCGCGTCCGTGAAGGCACAGGCCTCAAGACCCGACGCGACCGCGGTCCACGCGCCGCCGTCTGGCTTGCGATAGACCTTGTAGGTCGCAGCGTTCGCCCCGGCCGTCCAGGAAAGCGAGACCTCGCCATCCACGACCTCCGCCGCGAGGCCCGACGGGGCGCCGAGAAGAGACGACGCGAAATAGCCGTAGGCCTCAAGTTCGCAGAGCATGGGATACTGGTTGCTGCCGCCCCAGAGGAACCCGGACCACACCGTGCCGGCAAACGAATCGTGGACGGCGAAGGGCATCCATGCGCCGGACGGGAAAGCATACGCTGCGGGCGTGGCGGAGGGGTTCCGGACATCGACCCGGTCCGAATCCGAATCGCGGAGCCCCGCCAACATCTGGGACGTCGAACTGGAATAGGCGTTGCTGGGATAGACGCGGACGCAGGTCACATGTGGCCTGCTGCCGCCGAACCTGTAGAAGAATCCCCCCCACCCTTCGAGACGGGCGGCCGAGGCGACGTTGCCGTCATTCAGGTTGGCGAGCGCCATGCCGCCCCAGGTTGTGAGCGTTCCAGAGTTGGACCACGTGCCATTGGCCGTTGTCGCGACATTCTCGACCTTGCGGAACGAGACGGCGGCGGACTCCGCGCTTTCGCCGCCCGCGTCGACGGCCGTCACCGTGTAGAGGTACGACTGGCCGACCGTCGCGGTCGTGTCGGTGAAACTCGTCGTGGGAGCGGAGACCGTCCCGGCGAGCGTCGGGCTCTCGCCGGCCGCGATGCGGCGATAGACGTTGTAGCCCGTAGGAGAGCCGGCGGGGGCCGTCCAGGACAGGCGCGCCGAGCAATCGATGTTGCACGCGGCCTGCGTGTAGTCGATCGAGGCGACAGACAAGCCTGTCGGGGCGTCTATGGCGAAAGCCGCGGAGGCGGCGAAGAACGACGCGGCCGCGGTGGCGGCCGATCGCATGGCGGACCGCATGGCGTTGCGAATGGTCTGGCAATTCATTTTGATCACCTTGTAGCATTTCGTTTGCGTGGCAGTCGCGCGGCCCCGCGCGGGGCACGTCGCGCCGTCACGGCAACAACGATACCATGCCACACCCGCCCAAATGCGAACTTTTTGAAAAAGAATCTTTATCCGACGACAGCGAGGGCGCAATCGCTACGTACAACTTTTCAACCTTTCGACTGGCGTAAGCCCAACTTTTCAACTGGGTGTGACCAACCTTTGTCAGAACGCAAAGGACGCAATCGCGCGGGCCGATGTGTCATCGAACGCCGCTGCGCGGCTATGACACAATCGGCCCGCTTTTTTGTCGGGCCAAAAGCAGTGGACTGAAAATGGCGGCTTGTGGCATAGCCGC
>DJYI01000076.1:3608-15108 GCA_002448475.1 Verrucomicrobia bacterium UBA6982 | reverse complement strand
TTGCGCGCTTTGCGTTCCTATGCACTGACAGATTTTGGTCACACCCGCTTGCACGGTTGCACGCTTGCACGGTTGAAAGGTTGAAAAGTTGAAAGGGTGAAAAGCTGAAAAGACAAGCGAGGGCCTGGGGGGGGGCGATCTCCTGATCGCCGCGACATGCACAGCGCGGTCTGGAGACCGCGCCCCCTCTCTGCGGCTCCGCGCCTCTGCGTATGGCAGGGCGGCGAAGGGGGACGGACCCTGTTTGCCCCCATCAAAAAAAACGCGGAGAATCGGGCGATTTGTTTCCAAAAATATCGGTTGATTTGTTTCCTTTTTCATTCTGAAAAGAGTATCGTCTCCTTCGTTCCCCGCGATTCGGCCGTGGTGACCAGCTTCGCGGGAATGAAAAGGGAACAAACGAATGAAATATCCATCGGGACTCCTTCTGGCGGCAACGGGCCTTTTCGCACTCGGCACCGCATCGTTTCCGGCCCATGCGGCCGACATGTGCTACGGCTCGCGCGTGGCGCCCGTCAACACGCCGCCATACTACTGGAACGTCCCCGGCAACTGGCTGGATCACAACAACACGGGCACAACCCTGAACGCGCTCCCCACCGCCGCCGATGACGTCCATATCTGGGGCGGCATCTTCGCGGCCAACACGGCGGATGCCGGCAACCCGCTCATCGTCTCGAACGGCACCGCCGCCGTCACCAAGGCGTTTTCGGTCGGCCACTCGAAGGGTGCGACCCGGAAAATCCTTTTCGAGATCCAGGACGGCGGCAGCCTGACGACGCACGGCGCCGCCGTGATCGGCAACGACCCCGACAGCAATGCCGGCGGCCTTGTCACCCTGCGCACCGGCGCGACGTGGTCGGCCCTCGCGGACGTGACGGTCGGCGCCAGCAAGGGGAACCGCAACCGCGTCGTCGTGGAGGAAGGCGCTGCGATGACCCAGACGGGCGGCGAATTCATCGTCGGCAACGTGAAGGGCTATTCGGGCATCGTGACGAACCGCGGCGACATGGCGGTCTATGACCTCTTCACCGGCGGCAATGGCAACGGCACCTTCGCGAACGACGGCAAACTCGTCTTCCAGCACAAGTTCACCGTCGGCCGCAACGCGGGCAGCGTCGGGACATTCGTCCACCTCGGCGGCACGATAACCAACGCCACAAAACTCCAGCATTTCTTCATCGGCCACAACGGGACCGGCACCTTCCAGGTGGAGGGCCCGCTCGCGCTTGACAACGACACCTTCTTCGTCGGTTCCAGCGCCACGGGCGTCGGGACGCTCGCGGTCGATGGCGCGCTCTCCGGCGTGGCGCAGATCCGCCTGGGCCACGTCTCCGGCGCGCGCGGGACGATGACGATCGGCCCGTCGGGCCTGGTGGACGGCATTGCGACCAACCAGATCGGCGACGTTTCCGGGACGACCTGCGCGCTCGAAATGTCCGGCGGCGAACTCCGTCTCCTCGCGAAAAACGACGCCGACTACTACTCGCTCTTCGTGGGGCATCTTGACGGCGGCGCGCAGACCGGCTTCGGGGCGATTCGCGGCTACGGCAAAATCGGAAGCACGGTGTTCCACGGCGGTGCCGGCCATGTGCGCATGAAGCTCTTCGGACAGGTCATCGCCGACGGCGGCGATCTCGATCTCGGCGCAATCCGCACGGTCGGCACCACGGCCGAGGCGAACGCCTGCGGCACGAACGGCTGGTTCGCCGTGAACGGCGGCCGACTCATCTACCCGCGCATGCAGGACTTCAAATCTGTCAACCACGTCTGCATCGGCGAATACGTCTTCGACGGCACCGACTACAGCGCCGCCGCCAAGGCCAAGGACATCACGCTCGTGAACTCCTTCCAACTGCGCCTCTACGGCGCAAACGGCGCGCAGCTGGCAGACAACAAGTTCAACTTCGCCGCACTCTACGCGCCGGATCGCGCCGACATTCCCGGCGCATCGACGCTCCCCGGTTCCGGCAACTCCGCCGACGAGGCGACGCTTGGCGTCTGGCGGATCGGCCATTTCGCCGACACGGGCGACGTCGGCGCCGCCCCGCAGAACCCCGTCGCCTTTGGCACCGCATCGCTGCGCTTCCGCTTCGACGACACCTCGTTCGCCAACGTGGCAGACTGGGACGGCCTTTCCATTGGTCTGTACCGCTGGGACGGGGCCGCTTGGCGGCGCGTCGCCCGCATCCAAGGCCGGCCCGCGTCGCCATACGTCGAAGCCGCAGGCCTTGCGCCATACACCGCCGATCCGAACGACAACTGGAACGTCGGCTGGTTCGCCGTGGCCGTCGTCCGCGACAAGCCTTTCGTGATCGTGGTGCGATAGGTCGATGAAGAGCGTCGCAGCCGCCTTTTGCCTTGCTGCCGCCATCGTCCTTGCGGGAGGGCAGCAATCCGTGTCGTCCACCTCGGCCCGAACAGATCCGGGCCATCCACACGGGACGGAAACACCGAATTTCTTCCGCGTCGCGGAGTTCGACGGTCGCGATTGGGTCGTCGATCCGGCCGGGCGATGCACATGGCTTGCCGGCGTCGATCATGTCCGCGCCGGCGGGTGGCATTGCGAGGCGCTTGGCTACAGCCCCTACGGCCGTTTCGTCGAGACCAACTACGCCTCCCGCGCCGAGTGGGCTACCGAGACCGTGGCGCGCCTGCGCTCGTGGGGCTTCAACATGCTTTCGTTCGCGCACGACCGCGAAGTGCGCCACGCCGGGCTCGCCCATGCGCTCGGAGTTGCCTTCTCCGACGAGTTCGGCAAGCGCGGCGGCGACTGGACAATCTCCCCGGGCACGGCGAAGACTCCTGGCGTGGCTTTCCCCAACGTCTTCCACCCGGATTTCGCGGAGGCGTGCGCCGAAATCGCCCGCCGCAAATGCGCGCAGCATCGAGACGATCCCTGGCTCGTCGGATGGTTCCTCGACAACGAGCTTGCGTGGTGGGGAATCGCCCGGAATGCGCTCGACACAGGGCTCTTCGACCTCGTGGCGTCTCTGCCGCCGGAGCACAGCGCCCGAAAAGCGCTGGAAAAATGGATCGCGGAAAAGAACGGCATGTCTTTCGACGCGGCTCCCGGTATTTTTTGCGTCGAAAATGCCTCTCCGGCTCTGAAGCGCGAATTTCTCGCGTTTGCCGCGGAGCGCTACTTCGCCGCGACGGTCGCGGCCGTCCGCGCGGCCGATCCCAACCACCTCGTGCTCGGCTGCCGCTTCGCCGGTTTCTCCGGCGCGGCGGACGTGGTCTGGCAGGCTGCGGGGCGGCACTGCGACATCGTGTCCGTGAACGCCTATCCGTGGGTCGAACTCGGCTCCGAGACCGTGTTCGACCGCCGCGGCGGCGTTGCGCTTTCCGACCGCTTGGCCGAAAAGCGCGCCGTCGCTGGACGCCCGATATTCGTTTCGGAATGGAGCTTTTCTGCGCTCGACGCCGGGCGGCCGTGTTCCGCCGGCGCGGGCGAGCGCTTCCGCACGCAGCGCGAGCGCGCGGCCGCCGCAGCGCTCGCCCTGCGCACGATGGTCGCCTCGCCGGATGTTGTCGGGGCCTCATGGTTCATGTGGGTTGACGAACCCGCCCTCGGCGTGGCCCCCTACTTCCCAGAGAACTGCAACTACGGCCTAGTCGGGGAGGACGGCCGCCCCTACGAAGAACTCGTGGGCGCGCTTGCCGCCGTCCTTGCCGATCCCGCCGCCGCGCTGGGCGCGGCCGGCGGCGTCAACCCCGACGGCTCATGGTCGATCTCCAACGGCTGCGCGGAAGTGTCGGGCCGCTGCGGTGACGGCGCACCGCTGGCCTCGTCCCTCGCATTCGGCAGCAGGGTTGTCGGCTCCTGCGGCGCGCTGCTCGAATGGTCTGATGGCGGTCGCCGCGTCTGGACGGAGGCCACTAACCGAGTGGCGGCAAGCGTGTCGCGGGAACGCGGCGTCGCGGCGGCGACGGTTTCCGGCGAATGCCGGAGCGGCGCGATGCGGGCCAGAATCACCATCCGGTTCTCGCTTGCGCCCGGAAGCGAAGACGTGACGGCGGAAATCGTATCGCTCGAGAACCTCGGCGACGCGCCGCTCGTCGCGCGCGGGCTGTACCTGCGTCCCTTCGCACTCGGCGAGGGAATACGCCCTGGCTTCCACGCGCGCAACCTTTACGGCGAACAAGACAGGGCAGCGTGGCTGTTGCCTGGCGGCGGAGAATACTTCCTGGCCACCACAGATTCCCGGCTCTCCGGCCTGCGCTTCTGGCTCGACAAGTCCGGCGCGCAGCACCCCGACGCCTGCTTCGCCCCGGAACTGCCGCTGACGCTCGCCCCCGGCGAGTCGTGGACGCCGGACGTCCCGATTTCCGCCCGCCTCGGCCTGGATCCCCGGTAGCCCGGACGCCCGCCGTTCCGTTCGCCCGGGGCCTCATGACAAATGTCGGCGCAAGCCGCGGTCGCAACGCGATGCGGATTTGACAACGGCACCGGTTTCTGGTTGAATCCCGTCCGCGATGTCGGCCATCCGGAAGAAAGTCCTTGCAATATTGCCATCTGGCTTCGCCCACGCGCAGCTGGCGCTCGCCGGGGTGCACGAAACGGCCCGCGCCATGCACTGTGATGTCGTTTCGGCGGAGTACGGGCGGAATCAGGACGGAGGCAATCCCGTAGTCCTGCGCGCCACGCAGGCCGCCGACACGGTTTCCTCTCTGGTCGAGGCGACCGCCCCGGACGGCATCATCGCAGTCTGCGCGGAAAACCTCTCGCCGTCGGAGGCTTTGAAATCGGCCCGCCACATACCAGTCGTGTTCGTGGGCCGGCCATTCGGGTTGCCGCGGAGCGGGCGCTTCACGTTTGTCCGCCACGAAACCGAAACCACGGCCGCAATGGCGGCGCGCCATCTTTTCCAAACAGGATACGGCGATTTCGCATTCGCCCCCAGGCCGGGCAATCCGCCGTGGAACCATGCACGCGCCGAGGCGTTCCGCCGGTGCGTGGAGCAGTCGGGCAAGCGGTTCCACCCCTTCCGGGACACGTCGCGGAAATCCGCCCACGATACCCTGACGGCCCGCAGCGCCATCCTGCGCGACTGGCTTTCCGCGCTCCCGAAGCCGTGCGGGATCCTGGCCGCGACGGACGTCGAAGGCGAAGAGGTGCTGTGCGAGTGCGCCAGGCTCGGAATCCGCGTTCCGCTGGACGCCGCCGTGCTCGGCATAGACGACTCGGCGAACATCTGCGAATCGACGGCCCCGACGCTTTCCAGCATCGCCCTTGACATGCACGCAAACGGCTGCGCCGCGATGTCCATGCTCGCGCAATGGATGGCTTCGCCGGGAAGCGGCCCGCCTGAGCCGCGCACGATCCCCCCGCTCGGCATCACCCGGCGCGCCTCCACGCGGATCTGCCGCGACAGGCGAATCGCGGCCGCGCTCGAGTTCATACGGCTCCACGCATGCGAGAACAAGTTCTCCCCGAGCGACGTCGTGAGCCACATGGGGATGGGCCGCTCCCGCGCCGACCAGCTTTTCCGCGCAGTCGCCCGGCGCTCCATCCTCGGCGAAATCCATTCCGCGCGCCTCGACCGCGCATGCGCACTGCTTCTCTCGGGCAAGTCGGCGTCGTTCGCGTCCGACACCTGCGGCTTTTCCTCCATCGTCGATTTCCGCCGCGTGTTCAAACGCCACCTCGGCATGACGGTTCGACAGTGGACGCTGGACAACAGGCACCAGAAACCGGCCGCAAGATGATTCGCGCGCATCCCCGTTCAACGGAAGGAGGACGCGACGGGGACGAATCCGGTGGCTTCGAGGCCGGGGACGGGCCGCGGTTCGCGCGCGAAGGTCATGGGCGAATGTCGGCCCGTGAGATCGACCCAGGTCGTCGCGGAAGGGTCGTGGGCGCCCGTGCCATGGTTGTCGTCGCCGTCCCACATCGCGATGAGGCCGTCCGTCGCATAGCGGTCCTTCACGGACGGATAGGTCGTCCGGGCGTGGGCGTATTCGACATAGACGTCGCCGGCCCCCTGGACGGTGGCCGTGACGGTCGCCTCTGACGGGACGCCGCCGGCGGCGGAAGGGTTCGAGAATCCGACTGCGGCGTGCGCCGTCGGAGCCGTTGCCAGCAGAGCCGCGCCTGCCGCAACGGCTGCCGCGGTCAGGATGGCGGCGGTTCGTGAGTTGGTGCTCGTGTTCATGAGTTTTCCTTGGGGTTGAATGAACGTGTCAGCGGGATGTGCGTTCGGAATCGATTTCAGGGCACGGCGTAGAAGCGAATGCAGCCGTATGCCCCATTGGGACGCAATTCGCGCTTGCGGGGCTGACTATAGTCGAGTCCACCTTGAGAAAACACCACGAATTGCGGAAAAGATTTTGTCTGTTTGAATACGGAGGGAAAACGGCGGCTGTCGAATAATGGGTCAACTAATCTGGAAAAAATGATTTAGTTGACCCTAAACTCGCGATTATATGAAACTTTTGGGTCAACTAATCACGAAAATAAAGAATAGTTGACCATAAAGTCATTGCTTTGCCGGAAGGAATGTGATAGTAATTCCTCGATTTCGTCCTTCCCCTTTCGAAGCTTCTGCACTAAGCCGCCATGCCGGGCACCCATTCCATCCCGAAGGTCGCGATCTTCATCTCGACGGCGCTCAAGGGCGCGCGATCGACGTTGCGCGGCATCTTCGACTACGCTGCGGCACACGGGCCGTGGTTCTGCATGTTCATGGAGGGGCGGCCGGGCGAACAGCTGCTCGACCTGGCGAAGGACGGCGGAGCGGACGGCGTGATCGTGACGGGTCTCACGCGCCCGGGGGTCCGCGACATCGCCGCGTTCCACGCCCCGGTCGTCTTCGTGGAGCCCTCGCCCGACATGATCGCGCCGGACTTCCCGATGCAGGACGTGCCATGGGTCGGGCGCGACTCCCACGCCATCGGGGAAATGGCGGTGCGATACTATCTGGAACGCGGATACACGTCGTTCGCCTTCGTCGGCGAGCCGGGCGGGCTTTACTGGAGCGCCGAGCGGCGGCGCGGATTCGCGGAAACGGTGGCGGCGGCCGGATTCGGCTGCAAGGTGCGCGACTCGTTCACGGAGGAGGAAAAGCGCAGCTGGGCGGTCGAGCGCAAGAGCCTGGTCCGCTTCCTGCGCAGACTGCCGAAGCCGACCGCGGTCTTCGCGCCGATGGACGGGCGCGCGCGACTCGTGCTGGAGGCCTGCCTCGTGGGCGGCATCAAGGTTCCGGAGGAGATTGCCGTGCTCGGCGTGGACAACGACCCGCTGCTCTGCGAATCGACCGTGCCCGCCCTCTCCAGCATCCACACGGGCGGATACCGGCGCGGGCAGATCGCGGCGGCGATGCTCGACGACCTGATGCACGGGCGGAAACCGAAGGAGTGCGCCGTCGCCCTGCCGCCGCTTTCGGTCGTGACGCGGGGATCGACGGGCTACGACGCGATGAAGAACCCCGCCATCGCGCGCGCGGTCACCTTCATCCGGTCCCACGCCGCCACAGGGGGCGTCTCCGTGCCCGCCGTGGCGCGGGCGGCCGGCTGCTCGCGCAGCTACCTCGACAAGCACTTCCGCTCGGGGCTCGGCCTCTCCGTGCGCGAGGCGGTGCTGCGCGAGCGCATCGAGCGCGTCAAGACGCTCGTCTCCTCCACCAACCGGACCATGACCGAAATCGCGGCCGACTGCGGCTTCGCCCGCGACAGCCATCTCGCGCGGCTCTTCAAGGAAACGACCGGGCTCACCATGCGCCAGTGGCGCCGCGAAAACCACGAAACGCCGGACGAATAGGCCTTGGACTCCGGCGAAACGGCCAGAAGGAAATCTACCGCCCTCGCATTCCTTCCAAGAGGGCGCGCTTGCGCGGATTGTCCGCGAAGACGGCGGTCGCGGCGGCATTCGTGGGAGCCAATCCCGTTTGGGATATTATTCGGAATCATATATCATCCCATTTCAGGCATTTTTACGAGAAACGGGAGGTTGTCGCGGCGCTGTCCGGCGCTGTTGGGCCAACCTATCCCTGCCGTGCCTTGCGCCAATCGCGCATGGACGTGTGGAAGCGCGCGCGGAAATGCTTCTGAAGCACACGTTCCGACGGAAAGCCGCTGAAGTCGGCGATGGCGGAAATCGGGAAATCGGGCCGGGCGAGAAGTTCCAGGACGCGCTGCAGCCGGACGTGGATGATTTCGTCAAGCGGCGAATGGCCCATCGCCTCGCGGAAACGCAGGTCGAAAAGCTGGCGCGTTCCCGGGAATCGCCTCGCAAGATTCGCCGCGGTTAGGCCGTCGCATGCTTCGCGGCGGATCATCTCGACCGCTTCCAGAATGCGCGCCTCACGCCGCCCGTAGCCCCGCGTCGATTTGCGCCGATCGACGAGCAGAGGAGGAAAAAAGGCGACATTTGGATTGTTCACAATTGACAATTGAGACAATCGCCCAAAAGTGTCAAATTTCAAATTTGATTTGCCATTTGCGATTTGTGAACAATTGTCCATTGAGGATTTGTGAACATTTTCCGCCATCTCCACCAGCATCTTCGCCGCGCGGTAACCGCCCACCTCGAAGTCGAGGCGGACGGAGGAGATGGATTCCGCGAGTTCTCTGTCCCATGGAGGCGGATCGTCGCCGTCGGCGCCGATGAGCGTCAGGGAACGCGGGAAGGAGCGCCCGGCGGCGGACATCGCCTTCGCGGCGGCGAGGGCGTAGAGGTCGTTCACCGCGAAGACCGCGCAACGCTGCGGCAGCGCGGCGACCCAAGGAACCATGCGACCGACGCAATCATCGAATTCGTCTGCGCGCTCGAAAGGAAAATGGGCGACATCGCAGGCCGCACCGGCCTTGCGGCAGCAGTCGAGGAAGGAATCCGTCCGCTCGTTCGCCCAGCGCCGGCCGCGTCCGCAGGACACGACGGCATACGCCGGCGGATGGGTCGAGGACAGCTCCTCGAAGGCCAACCGCCCCACGGCCGCGTTGTCGCACGTGACGCCATGGGCGCGGCGCCACTCCGGCTCGTCCAGAGGCTCGAAATAGACCACGGGAACGCGCCCGAACGCGGCGGGACGCAGGGCAGTCTTCGGCGGCCAGCATTCCGCCGCGCAGCCGATCGGACGCAGCCGCGCAAGGGCCTCGCGCAGAGCCTCCGCCGAACAGTCCCCGTGCTCCAGCGTCTCCACGCGCCATTTGCGGGTGGCGGCGTAGCGCCGCAGCCCGTCCAGCCGCCTCCGGTCGATGCCCGACCGAAGATTGCAGTCGACGTATAGGAGACTACTCTGAAATACGCGACTCATCGATGCGCCAGAATCCAATCAAGCAGGTCGTGGCGGGTCATCCGTCCCGCCGCGACCGCCAGGCCAACGTCGGCGATTTCGCCGGGGACGCACCGCAGACGAATGCCATTGACTTCAAGAAATACGAGCATGACATGCATGCCGATGCGCTTGTTTCCATCCACAAAGGCGTGGTTGGAGATAAGCGCATGGCCAAGGGCGGCTGCCTTCTCCTCCTTTGTCGGGAAAAGATCCTTCCCGTCAAAGGTCTGGAACGCACCTTCAAGCGCGCTGTCAAGCATTGCCCGATCACGCAATTCCGGAGATCCGCCAGTCTGCTGCGAAATCAGCTGGTGCAGGAGAAGCACCATCTCCTCGTCAATGCGAATCATTTCGCAAGTTCCAGAAAATCGGAACGATATTCCTTCAGTATCCGCCGCGCGACGAATTCGATTTTCTCGGCGTCGGTCATTTCGATCTCCGGGCGGGACTCGACATCGACGAGGCGAAATTTCGGGCGGTTGTTCTTGAAGAGCCACACTTCACCGGTCTTTTCCGCGAGATGCGCGACCTCGGAAAAGTTGCGGCTTGCCCTTGAAACCGGAACGATGTTGCTGACATTGACGAACATGGCTTTGCCTTCGCGGGGGATACTATGAAAATCGTAGCGAAAATTCAAGCGATTATTTTTGGCAAACATGCATTATGGCGCATTTTCGCCTGAGGAACCGCCGGACGGAGACGATCCGACGCCGCGCCGGCGCCACTGGCGCATGGTCATGCCGAAGCGTTTCCGGAAGAGCTTCTTCAGGTGGCAGTCGTCGCCGAACCCGCACAGTTCGGCCATGCGGCCGATGGGAGTGCGCGTCAGCTCGAGCAGTTCGCACACGCGCCGCAGCCGCGCGTCCCGGAGCGCCTCGCTGACCGTCGTGCCGGTCGCCGCGCGGAAGTTCTTCTGCAAGAGCCGCACGGAGGCGCCGGCCGCCTTGGCGACGTCACAAACCGAGACGCCGCCGCTCGCGGCGTTTTCCCGGATGAACTCCTCGGCGCGACCGACCATCCTGCCGGCCTCGTTGGGATCGCTCGTGGAAAGGCGTTCGACGATCCCGCGGACGCCGAAGGTTCTTTTCTCAGCGGGAACCGGCCCTCCGGAAAGCAGCGCAACGAGCAGTTCCGCCGCCAGGAATCCGCCCTGATCGAAATCCGGCAAGAGGCTGGAGAGCGACGGCCTCGTCTGCCGGCAGACGAACTCCTCGTCGTCCACGCCGAGCACCATGACCTGGCGCGGCACATCGACGCCTGCGGCGCGGCATGCCTCCAGCACGTCGCGCGCCCGCATGTCGTTGGCGGCAAAGACGCCGCATGGCTTCGGCAACGCCGCGATCCAGCGCGCCATCACGGCAATCTCCCGCCGAGGCCCCATCCGCGCGCCGGCGGACCCGGAAAACACCGCGCACGAGAGTCCTCCCGCTGCGGCGCGGCGCCCGACGGCCTCGCCGCGCCGCAGCGACCAGTCCTCCCCAGCCCGCGTCCCGACATACGCCACATGGCGCAGACGCTTGCGCGCGAACAGGCCGACCGCCGCTTCCACGACGGCGTCGGCATCGCAGAACACGCTGCCGCAGCGAAGGCGGGTTCTCGCCCGGACGTCCGCATTCACGCACACCAGCGCGCGGCAGCCGATGCGCTCGATCCGACGGATTTCCGAGTCCTCTTCGGTGGAAACGATCACGCCGTCGGGCCGCCATCCGCGCATCTCCTCGATGTTCCGATTCGGAGTGCCGAGTCCGTAGAGTTCGACTTCGACCTCGGGATGGACGGCCGCGTAGCGCAGGATGCCGCCGGTCATCTCGCGCGATGCCTTCTGCGCGGCATAGAGGTTGGCGAGAAGCCGCAGGGGGCGTCCGGAAGGTGCGTTTTTCATGCCGCGATTCTAACTGCTTCGGCTCAGCATGGCAACCATGAATTCGCGATAAGACATCTTTTCTGCGCGTTTGTCCATGTTTTCGTTTCCCGACATGTGCTAGGGTTGTGCCCAACGGAGGGGCTTCCTCCACGTCCATCGCACTCAGGAAGAAAACATGAAAATGAAACGCATCGCCGCCACACCGTTTCTTGCCGCCGCGCTCGCGGCGGCCTCTCCGCTTTTCGCGGAGACGCCGGACCGATTCGTCCGCTACGTCGAATCGACAGGCTCGCAATACGTCAACACCGGCGTCCAAGGCCGCTGGAACACCAAGGTCGAAGCGCAGGTGGAGTGGATG
>DJYI01000076.1:0-3481 GCA_002448475.1 Verrucomicrobia bacterium UBA6982 | reverse complement strand
CTCTACTTCTGCTACTGCCTCAATGGCGACGGGAACATGTACACAACGACGTACGGCGGCGGCGAGAAGGTGGTTTGGAACGGCGCTTGGGAGGCCCGTTGGGAAAAGAACCGCATCTACGACTACTCCTCCGAGTTCTCCGCCACCAACGCCGCAGGCGAGACGACCAACGTCATCAAGGCGGACGGCCTCGCCCTGTGGAGCAAGACGGCCGCCGCCCTCGACACCGGCTACCCCCTCCACCTCTTCGCGTGCAATGTCGGCGGGACCGCAAGCTACAAGTCCAAGGCGCGTATCTACCGGCTGAAGATCTGGCAGGGGCCGAAGGACGGCGGCGACATGACGCTCCAGCGCGACCTCATTCCCTGCATGAAGAACGGCCGCGCCGGACTCTACGACGCGGTTTCCGGCGACATCCTCTACGGCTCCGGCTCGGATCTCGTCTGCGACGAAGACAGCGAAACCCCCGACGAGTTCGTCGACTACGTCGAATCGACGTCCTGCGGCTACATTGACACCGAAATCAACGCGCAGTCCGGCACGTCCGCCGAGATCGACCTCGCCGTGCTGACGACGCGCTCGCGCAACAAGGGCGTCCTCGGCGCCTACAAAACGGACGGAGACACGCGCTTCTACCTTCTCTACTGCAACACGGGCGTGATGCGCACGGGCTACGGCGCGCTTTCCACGGGAAGCACCATCTATTCCGTGGGGAACCGCTATCTCGTGGAATCGTCCCTTTCGTCCGGCTCTCAGACGCTTGACAGAACCAACATCGAGGAGGGCGGAGAAAAGACGACGCTCTACACCGGCTCGGACTCTTCGGAAATCGATCTTGGAATGCCGCTCTACCTCTTCGCCTGTAACAAGGACGGCGAGCCGGACTGGGCCGGGCAATACCGCCTCTACGGCTGCAAGATTTGGCAAGGCGGCGTTCTCGTCCGCAATTTCAAGCCGTGCCTCAAGGACGGCGAATTCGCGCTCTTCGACGACGTCTCGAAGCGCATCTTCCACGCGAAGCGCGGCTTCCTGAACGGGCCGGTCAACCCGATTGTGCCGGGCCGCAAAGACATGATCACGTTCGTGGAATACATCGAATCTTCCGGTCGGGAGACGCTCGACACGGGCGTCCGAGCCCGCGCCGGAACACGCGCCAAAGGCGATTTCGCCTACACCGACATCCAGGGCATGCGATACGACAAATACCGCTACCTGCGCGAGCCGGTCAACCCCACGGAGCACCGGACGTATCTCGGCGCGGACAATCCAGATGAATGGCCGACGTATTTCCTCGCGGTGAACGCCAAGTCGCAGAGCGAGTCCGACAACAACCGGTGGTTCTTCGGCGACTACGGCAGCGATTCGAGCGCGCACAACGCATACGCCACCACCGACGGCTCGACGAAGATCCAGGCGGCCGCGGAGGCGAAGCATTCCTTCGAGGCCTCGTTCATGAAGGGCGCACAGACGATCGTACTAGACGGGGCGCAGGTCTGGTCGCTCTCGAACGACGCCGACTTCGACACTGGCAAGAACCTCCACATCTTCTCCTCCGGCTCGCGCTACCGCTCCGCCGCCCGCTGCTACGGGCTGGAGATTTGGCAGGACGGTAACAAAGTCCGCGACTTCAAGCCCTGCGTCTATGACGGCAAGGCCATGCTCTACGACACAATCTCCAAGACCCTCTACCGCCCGTCGCCCGACATCCCCGAGTCAAAGGCCGGCCCGGTCGTCTTCACCGGCGAGGAAAAGCCGGTCTGCTACGTCGATTATGTCGAGTCCGACGGCACGATCTTCGTCGATACAGGCGTCACCGGCAAGTCGGGCACCAAGGCGGACTTGAAGTTGCAGTTCAAGGAAGCGGCCGACAAAGGATTCCTCGATTCGCGCAAGGGTGGCTCGCGGTTCTACCTGATACACAACGGAGCCAACAACAACATTTTCTACATCGGATACGGAATGGCCCAGTCGTTCAGCCCCTGCGCCATCAACACCGACTATACCGTCCAGTCCGAACTGTCCGTCGGCAGACAGGAAGTGACGGTGAATGGCGTTTCAAAATGGACGACCGGGCAAGACACCACGTATATCAATCCAAGCGACAATATCAATACCGGCTACAATCTCTACCTCTTCGCCATGAACCAGGACGGCTCGCCGACATACGCCGGCAAGGCCCGCCTCTACTACCTGAAGCTCTATCAAGGGGACTCGGACGGAAGCAACATGAAACTCGTGCGCAACCTGAAGCCGGTGCGGCTCTCGAACGATGTCGTCGTGCTGTGGGACTTCGTGGAGAAGAAAGCGTATCGTCCGCAGCTTGTCTCCTCGCCCGGCACCTATACGACGTTTACCTCCGTCGGCGCGGACGGAGAGGCGATTCGCGACGGCTTGGTGATTATCCTGAGATGAGCCTCTGGCGTTTCTTCGCGTTGGCATTCGCATCGGCGGCCTTCCGGCTTTGCGCCGCCGATGTGGAATGGTCGCTTGGCCGCAACGCGGCGCGCGAGGGCGATGTCGTCGTCGTCGACACGCGCGGAACGCGCTCGGGCGGCGCGGCGCACGCGAAGCTCGACCTTGGAGGAGCGACAGGCGGCGTACGCGCGACGATTCGAGCGCGAGGAAGGGGAATCGGGAGACCTGACAAGTCCTACTTCGGGCTCAAGTTCATGTTCCACTACCGCGATCCTGCGTCCGGCACCGACCGCTGGCCGCAGGCGGACCACAAAGGCGGCGACTTCGACTGGACGACGCTGGAGCTGACGACAGACCTCGGAGGAACGCCTGTCGGCGAGGTCGGCGTTACGCTCGGGCTGCAGAACGTGGCGGGGCGCGTGGAGTTCGACGTCTCGTCGTTCAAGGTAGAGCCGTTTGCGCTCTACGAGTTCCCACGCACGAACCAAAGCTACAAAGTGCGCTATCCGGCTAGCGTCGCCGCTCGTCCACAGCTGCGCGGAGCGATGCTTCCTCAAGACCCGACGGAAGACGACATAAAGACGCTCGCGGAATGGGGCGGGACGATCGGGCGGTTCCAGATGTCGCGCAACTTCCAGAAGATCGACGCGAACCTCGACTTCGACGAATACGTGAAGTGGCTCGACGGACGGCTCGACCTGCTGGAAAAAGTCCTCGTCTGGGCGCGGCGGTACGGCATGATGATCTGCGTCGACCTGCATGTTCCGCCGGGGAGCGTGCGCGACAACTCCGAAATGCGGATGTTCACGGACAAGGCCTGTCTCGACCTCTACCTCGCGTGTTGGGAAAAGATTGCCCGCCNNCCGCCGGGGAGCGTGCGCGACAACGCCGAGATGCGGATGTTTTCCGACAAGGCGTGCCTCGACCTGTATGTCGCCTGCTGGGAGAGGACAGCGCGGCGGTTAAGGGACAACACGGACGTAATATACGGCTATGACCTCCTGAACGAGCCACACCAGAACCGGCACGAGGTTCCGTATTCCTACTGGGACGCGCAGCGTCTCGC
>DJYI01000081.1 GCA_002448475.1 Verrucomicrobia bacterium UBA6982 | reverse complement strand
CTCCCACTGCGCCTCGGTCGGGAGGTCGAAGTCGACGCCCGTCCGGTTGCGGAGCTCGGAAAGCGCCCCTCCCACGTTGCGGCCGTCCTCCGGCCAGAGGTAGGTCGTGCCGCGCAGCCTCCCGCAGGAGATTCCGCCGTTGTTGTTGTCGCCGCCGACCGGATACGCCTCGTAGCCGGAGACGGCGCTGGGATTGCCGTAGCCGGTGTAGGTGACGGCCTGCTTGCGCGTGAGTTCGTACACCCCGAGGTAGAAGTCGTTCGTGAGCGTGACGTGGCGCAGCGTCTCGACGCCGTCCCAGTCGGTGTTCTCGCTCCTGCTCTTTCCGACCTCGCCGCTCGGCGAGCCCATGCGGTAGGTCATGCCCTTGGCGGGAATCTTGCGCATCAGGACGTAGTCGGTCTTGTACTTGCGGTCGGTCACGCCGTCCGGGACCTGCCCGGCGGTCTCGAAGTAGCGGATGCGCGGCGCGCCGGCGAGTTCGGCGGAGGGGCGCAGGTCGACCACCATGTAGTCCGGCGGCGCGGTCACGGGCCACGCCTTCACCTGCGCCCGCACGTCGTAGGCGCGGGGCGGGTTCTCGGCCCAGGACTTCTCCGGCGCCCAGAAGATCGTGTGCGAGCCGGGCTGCACGAGGACGTTCACGTCGCCCCACGTGCGGGAGATGTTGTCCGCGCCGATGCTGGCCCAGGCGCTGCCCGACGCATTGGTGAGGATGTCGAGCGTCACGGCCGCCGCCGCATGCTTCAGGGTGTAGTCGACCCGTACCGTGCCGTTTCCACCCTGTTCCATGCGGACGTCGGTCACCTCGGGCATCCAGTCGCCCGCCGTTGGGTCATGGAGAGCGAGGAAGGACATCCCGCGCGCCGGAAGCGACACCGCCACGGCGTTGCCGGAGAGCGTCTGGTCTTCGCCCAGCAGCGTCTCCGAGGCGTCGAAGGTCGCGCCGAGGCGCACCGTGCCCGAAGCTGCGTCCCACGTCTTGTTGGCGACGGCAAGGTAGGTGTGTCCATCCTTTCGCCATGTCCGGCAGACGATGGCGGACGACCCCTCGACGCTGGCGGCTACCGGATCCTCGTCGGAAAGGAAGACGCCCTCGTGCTCGCGCAGTTCGCCGGCGACCTGGCCCACCGCCGCGAAGCGATCGGCGAAGGAGACGCCGTTGGCCCCGCTCCGGATGTCCTGGTAGGAGTAGTAGCAGACGCCTTCGGCGCCCGCGCAGAGGGCGAGCCACGTCATGCCGCGGATGTCGGAGGCCGTCGGCTGGAACGAGCCGTTGTTGCCTACGAAAACCGCCTCGATCAGCGGGCGGATGCCGAAGGTGTCGGCCACCTGGCGCGCCGGCCAATCATAGACCTTCGCGTAGTTGTTGGCTCCCGACGGATAGGGATCGGTGCCGCAGATGTCAAACGTCGGCATGTAGGCCGGCATTCTGTCGTATTGCGAGACGACCATCCACGTGGGGTGGTCGGGGTCGAGCGACTTCAGCAGCTGGTAGCGCTCCGCCAGGGCATCGACGTGCTCCGGGCCGGTTTCGTCGTTGGTGTACCAGCCCAGAAGCGCCGGATGGTCCTTGAACTGCGCGACGTGCTCCCGCACCTTCGCCTCGGCCGTCGCGTCATCGACGATGCCGTCCGATGGGCTTTTGTGGAAGGGGTAGAAGTTCTGCAGCGTGTAGATGAGTTTTAGATTGTTCGACTGGCAGGCGTCGAACTGCGCGGCGGTGGCGCGTCCGTAGGGCATGAGGAAGTTGAAGCCCTTCGCCGCATAGGCCGGAAGGTCGGACGTGTTGATGTTCATCCAGTACATGCCGACGGGGAAGAAGGGCTGTCCGTTGACAATCAAATGGCGCTTGCGGTCGATGCGGACGCCCGTCGCCGGCTCCGCGGCGAGCTTCGTGAAGTCCAGCGTCTTGGTGGCCATGGTCGAGCCGTTGCGCTTCAGCCGGAACGTCACGGTGCCCGTCGCGAGCTGTGACGCCTGGATCGTCAGCTTCGCGTGTGTGTCCGTGAGCGTGTCGGGCGACCATGTTGCCGTGCCGCCGGCCGCAAGCGGAACCACGAACTCGGCCGTCACGCCGCTTGCGGAATAACCAGCGACCGCGAGGTTGAGGTCGGCGGCGAAGGTCACTTCGCCGTCCGCCGCCCGGTTGCGGTAGGCGCTGGAGTAGAGCCCTGGAACCGGGTCGGCGTCGAGGCGCAAGAGGCTCGCGTCGTCGAAGTAGGCGGTGCCGAGGCTCCCCTGCCTGACATACACGAGGATGTACACCTTCGCGGCGTTGGCGGGGAGTCGCACAGATTCGATGGAGAGGCGCGTCCAGTCCCTGGTTCCCGAAATGCCAGCGCCGGAATTGAGGTAGCAGCCGCTGATCCAGTTGCCGTCGGCGTCGTTCCACTCGACGCCGACCACGGCCTCGCCGCCGGTGAGGTTTTCTGTCTTGACCCAGACCGAAGCCCGGTATGTCTGCCCGGCCGAGGCCGTCACCGACTGGTGGGGCATCTTGTATTCGGACGGGGCGGACGAGGCCTGGTAGCGGAGGCAGCAGCTGCCGCTGCGGGCGTTACCCCGCACGACCGAGAATCCGCTGTTGGAGAGCCCGCTCCACGGGGAGGTGACGAGCGTTCCGTTCTCGAAGCCGCCGTTCGACGCCACCTCGGTTGCAGCGGGCGCCATCGCCGCCGCGAAAGCCGCCAACGCGGCGATGATTGTCGCTTTTCTCATGGTTTGCGTTCCCTGCTGTCGGCCGCCATTCCTGCCGCCGATTTCCGTTGCTGTCATCCGCTTGCCGTCCTTGGAGGACCTTGCGGCAAGCGGACAACAGCAAGACGAGCCTTACTTCGCGATGGCCGGCGCCCAGAGACGGAAGCCGCACTCGCCGAATTCG
>DJYI01000003.1 GCA_002448475.1 Verrucomicrobia bacterium UBA6982 | reverse complement strand
GCCGGTTTCCGGCGCGGCCCGCCTCTTTTCCTCCCCGGCGCGCTCCGCCGCGCCCAAGTTCCGCAAAGCCATGCAAAAGTCCGTAGCGATTCTCGGAAGCACGGGTTCGATCGGCGAAAACGCACTGCGCGTCGTGGCGTCCCTGCCCGACCGCTTCCGGGTCCGCGCGCTTGCCGCAGGCCGCAACGCGGCGCGTCTGGTGGAGCAGGCGGTCAGGTTCGGCGTCAGGGACGTTTCCGTCGCCGACGAGGAGACGGCGCGCGCCGTGCGTTCGGCGCTCGGCTCCGGCGCCCGGGTCCATTCCGGCGCCGCCGGACTTGAGGCTATGGCCGCCATCGCGGGCGCAGATGTCGTCCTGTGCGCCGTGCCCGGGATTGCGGCGCTTGGCGCCGTGCTAGCTGCGCTTGGCGCCGGACGAAACGTGGCGATCGCCACGAAGGAGGTTCTTGTTTCGGCCGGCGCGCTCGTTACCGCGACGGCCCGCGAACACGGCGCCCGTCTCCTCCCGGTCGACAGCGAGCACAGCGCAGTGTTCCAGGTCCTTGCCGGACGTTCCACCCCGGTCGAGAAGATCTGGCTCACCGCGTCCGGCGGGCCGTTCTTCTTCCGGCCGGACGTCGATTTCTCCGCCGTCACTCCTGAGATGGCCCTTGCGCATCCGCGCTGGAAGATGGGGCCCAAGGTCACCATCGACTCCGCGACGATGATGAACAAGGGGCTCGAAACGCTGGAGGCGAGCTGGCTGTTCGACGTGCCGGCGGACCGCATTGGCGCGCTCGTGCATCCAGAGAGCGTGGTGCATTCGCTGGTGGAGTTCGCGGACGGGGCGCAGCTGGCGCAGCTTGGCGCGCCGGACATGAGAATCCCGATCCAATACGCGCTCTCGTGGCCGGAGCGCCTTCCAAACGCCACGCTGCCGCGCCTCGATCTGGCGGCTGTCGGCGCGCTGCACTTCCACGTCCCCGACGAGCGCAGGTTCCCGTGCCTCGCGCTCGCGCGCGAGGCCGCCAGGATCGGCGGACTCGCACCCTGCGTCATGAACGCCGCCAACGAGGCGGCGGTGGCGGCCTTTCTTGCCGGGCGCATCGGGTTTTCGGAAATTCCGGAAAGGGTGGAGCGGGCCATGGGCGCCGTGGCGCGAGGTCCGGACGTGCCGTCGCTGCCGGAAATCATGGCGGCGGACGCCGAGGCAAGGAGGGTTGCCGTATGACAACGCAGGCGCAGTTGGAAATTTTCGGCGCGGACGGCGGCGACGGAACCCGCGAGGCGTCACGGTCGCCCCGCCCCGCCCCGCAGCCTCTTGCCAGCAGGATGCGCCCGCGCACGCTTGAAGAGGTCGTAGGCCAGGATCATCTGCTCGGCCCAGGCAGAATGCTGCGCGCGATGATCGAGGCCGACAGGATTCCGTCCATGATCCTATGGGGGCCTCCGGGCGTCGGCAAGACGACCCTGGCCGGAGTCGTGGCCAGCGTGACAAAGGCCGCCTTCGTTAACTTCAGCGCCGTCACGAGCGGCATAAGGGAAATCAAGGCGATAATGGCGCGCGCCGAGGAGGCGCGGCTTTCCGGCGAGCGCACCGTTCTTTTCGTGGACGAAATCCACCGCTTCAACAAGGCGCAGCAGGACGCCTTTCTGCCTTTCGTGGAGCAGGGCAGCATCATACTCGTGGGCGCCACGACGGAGAATCCCTCGTTCGAGATCAACTCGGCCCTTCTCTCGCGGTGCAAGGTGTTCGTCCTGCATGGCCTGGACGAAAGCGCGCTCGTCACGCTTCTTCGCCGCGCCCTCACGGACGAGCGCGGCTACGGCGGGCGGCCGCTTTCGGTGCCGGAACCGGTGCTTCGAAAAATCGCCGTTTTCGCCGACGGCGACGCCCGCAAGGCGCTGGGAACGCTTGAAACGTGCGTCGCCAACGCGGGCAGCGTCGATGGCGTTCCGACTGTCACGGAGGAGGTGCTGGCGGAATGCACGAGCCGCAAGGCGCTGATGTATGACAAGGACGGCGAGGAGCACTACAACGTCATTTCGGCGCTGCACAAGTCCATGCGCAACTCCGATCCCGACGCGGCGCTGTATTGGCTGGCGCGAATGCTGGAAGCCGGCGAGGATCCGCTCTACGTCGCGCGGCGCTGCATCCGCTTCGCCAGCGAGGACGTAGGCATGGCCGACCCAAACGCCCTGCTGCTTGCCAACGCCGCCTGGGACACGTGCAACAAAATCGGGATGCCCGAATGCAATTGCGCCCTGGCTCAGATTGTCACGTATCTGTCGCTTGCGCCGAAGTCCAACGCGATAGACGCCGCCTACATGGCGGCCGCGAAGGACGCCCAGGAGCGCATGGCCGAGCCCGTGCCGCTGCACATACGCAACGCCCCCACGCGCCTGATGAAGGATCTCGACTACGGCAAAGGCTACGAATACGCCCACGACACGGACGAGAAGATCGCGAGAATGTCGTGCCTTCCGCCCTCGCTGGAGGGCCGCCGATATTACCGCCCGGCGGGTCTCGGGGCCGAGGCCAAGTGGAAGGCCCGCCTTGAGGCGGTGCGCGACTGGCGCGAGGGCCGCACCGACGCGCCGCCGTTTTCCACGGCGGCGTATGCGGGCCGGCCCGCCGCCGCGCGGCCTTAAGGGCCGGCCTGCTTAGGCCGCCCCTATCGCCGCGCGGACTTCGGCGGCGATGGCCGAGCAAATGCGCTCGACCGCCTCCTCGGAGGCGGCTTCGACCATCACGCGGCAGAGTTTCTGCGTGCCGCTGTAGCGCACAAGCACCCGCCCCGAGCGGCCGAGCTCCTTTTCCGCGGCGGCGATCGCCGCCGCCACGCCCGGCAGCGACTCCACCGGCGGCTTTTCACGCACCTCGACATTCACCAGACGCTGCGGCGCTTCGGTGAAAATCGAAGCCAGTTCCGAAAGCGGCTTGCCGGAGCGCTTCATTGCCGCGATGATCTGCAGCGCGCTCACGATGCCGTCGCCGGTTGTGTGCTTGTCGAGGAATATCACGTGCCCCGACTGCTCGCCTCCCAGCACTGCGCCGTCCTTCTGCATCCGCGCCAGAACAAGCCTGTCGCCGACACCGGCATCGACCCACGAAACGCCCATTTTGTCCAACGCAATGCGCAGCCCGAGGTTTGACATCGGCGTTAGCACCACCAGCCTGTTGCGAAGCGTCCCGGCCGCGAGCATCGACTGCGCGCAGATGGCTATCGTGTGGTCGCCCGAAACTTCGCGGCCCTTTTCGTCAACGGTGATGAGTCGGTCGGCGTCGCCGTCGAAGGCCAGGCCTATCGTCGCACCGGAGGCGACAACGCGGGCGCGGAGGTCCTCGGTGTGCTGGGAGCCGCAGCGCTCGTTGATGTTCATTCCGTCCGGCTTGGCATGGAGCGTCTCGACCTCGGCGCCAAGCTCGCGGAAAACGTCCGGGGCGCACCCGTAGGCGGCGCCGTTGGCGCAGTCGATCACGATCTTCATGCCCTCCAGCGTGAACTCCCCCGGGAATGTGCCCTTGCAGAACTCGACGTAGCGGCCGCGCGCGTCGGAGATGCGCTTCGCGCGGCCGATTTCGCGCGGCGGCGGGAGGTTGGCGAGAAGTTCGGCGGGATTGTCCAGCAGCGATTCGATCTCCTCCTCCTGGGCGTCCGGGAGCTTGAAGCCGCCGGCGTTGAAGATCTTGATCCCGTTGTCCTCGAACGGATTGTGCGAGGCGCTGATGACAATGCCGGCGGCGCAGCGCATCGTGCGCGTGAGAAACGCAATCGCGGGCGTCGGCACCGGCCCGGTGAGCAGGACGTCCACGCCCATCGAGCAGATGCCAGCAGTGAGGGCGCTTTCGAGCATGTAGCCGGAAAGCCGGGTGTCCTTGCCGACGAGGATGCGGTTGAGCCCCTTGTGGTTGCGCTTCAGGACGTAGGCCGTGGCGCGGCCAATGGCCAGTGCGGTTTCGGCGTCCATCGGGGCGATGTTGGCGACTCCGCGGACGCCGTCTGTTCCGAAGTATTTGCGGTTCATGTGCTTGTTCCTCTAGATGTTGGATTTGAAATCTGAGACGCCGCGCAGCCACGCCGCGAGCGCGGAGGCGGATTCCGGTGGGAGGCTCTGCACCGCCGCGGGCCATGTCGCCGCGGCCGGGGCCGCCGCGAGCGCTTCGAGCGCGGAAGCGGCCGCCGAGCCGGCGGCTGGCGCGGCCGGACCGGCGGTCCACCGCGCCTCAAGCGCCGCGAGCGCATTCTCCTCGGCGGAAAACAGCCCGGCTCCGGCGGCGGCGGCTTTTTCGAAAAGGACGCGCAGGCGCTTCACCCGTTCCTTCCAGATGCTGGCGACGCGCTCCCGCGCTCCCTCCAGGCACGCCGCGCCCCACGGCGTGCGGCGCATGAACGGCGCGCGCGCCACGTCATACCATGCGCGCAGGGCGAGAACATTGCCGAGATACTCCAGGCATGCGTCCGCGCGCTCCCGAACGCGACCGAAGTTCGCGGGGTCCCATTCGCGATCGGGGCCGCCAGAAGGCGGGGAGTTCCTCACGAGAGCGCCCTCGCGCGCAACGTCGCGGCGCAGAACGGTTCCCGCCGGGACGACCGCGCCGAAAGCCACGCGGCGCGGTCCAACGAGCCCGCCCTGCCCGCCGAGAAAGATGCGCGGAGCGCGGAGCAGCGCCCCGCGCGGCACATCCCCGACGAGCGACGCCGTGGCCTTGTCGCCGTGCGGCGTGAAGTTGAAGTGCACGTAGGACGAGCCGACTTCGGAATGATCCCCGGGACCAGTGCCGCCGGAGACGATTGCGTCGCAGAAGTTCACAAGCGAGCCGAACTCCACGAACGGGAAAAGAACGGTCTGCTTGAGTCCGACCGAGTGGGCCACTCCGGAAAACTCCTCCATGAGAGTGCCCGGACGCCCGTGGAAGCCGGCGCCGGCGCGCGCGCCGTCTAGCAGTGTGCACCGGTCCGCGAATCCGGAGGCGACCCCGGCGCCGGCGCCAAGCTGGCAGGAGCGCAGCGTGACGGGCCCCTCGGCGCCGACCTCCGCGCCCGGCCCGAGCGCGCTGTCCGCGCCCTCGATGCGGCAAAACGGGTGAACGACGGCGCCCTCGTGAAAGCGCTCCGGGACAAGGTCTGGCGACAGATACGTCAATTGCGGCGCCGGAAATCGGACGCCGCGCGCGGCAAGGCGTGATATCATCTGGTCTGGCATGGCGGAGCGGGATTCCTGGCGCGGGCGCGCGCTGCGTGTTCAGCCGGAGCCTTCGGAACCCCGGCGCCGGAGCGAAACCGGCGGAAAAAAAGCGGGCCCCGGTCGCCGGAGGCGTCACGCGCCGGCACCGGGACTCCCGTGGAAGCTAGAAGCAAATCGCAATGGCCCGGATTCTAGCCGAATCCCCCGCATAAAGTCAAAAGCGTCCACGCAAGAGGGCGCGACCAAACTTTGTCAGAACGCAAAGGACGCAATCGCGCAGGCCGATGTGTCCTGGGCCTCGCCCAGTTGAAAGGTTGAAAAGTTGAAAAGTTGAAAAGTCTTTTTCGACTAAACAACCTTCAACCCTTCAAACTCCCTTGGTTGCTAT
>DJYI01000150.1 GCA_002448475.1 Verrucomicrobia bacterium UBA6982 | reverse complement strand
GCGCCGCTACCGCATCTCCACCTTGACCTTGAAGAAGCGCCATCCCGCCGCGCCGAGATCATCAACACCCGTCACGTTGGTCCAACATTACTTATGTTAACAAAGTGTACTGGTTTTTAAACTAGTGTAAATGGCAAAGTCGATTTTTCCATTTGCAAGGGCTGCTTTGAAATGCTAGTATTCGCCTGCATCCAACGAGAGGAAAAGGCCATGATTCGGAGAAGCATCGCAAAGCATGTCATGATAGTTGCCGGATACTATCCGGTTGTGACGGTCCTGGGCCCGCGCCAAAGCGGGAAAACGACTCTTGCAAAAGCGATGTTTCCGGATTATGAGTACCGCAATCTTGAGGCCGAGGATGTCTTGATGGCCGCCCGCGACGATCCGCGCGGATTTCTCATGCAGGGATCCCGTCGCATGATTGTCGACGAGGTGCAACGGTTTCCCGGACTTTTGACCTACATTCAGGAATTCGCCGACGCGAAAGGCGAAAAAGGCATGTTCGTCCTTACCGGCTCCCAGCAGCCGGCACTTGCGGCAGCCGTGGGAGAATCGCTCGCCGGGCGAACCGGACTGTGCGAATTACTGCCATTTTCCATTGAGGAATTGGCCGGCGAAGGCGTTTCCGTGGAAAACCGGGACGCTCTCATTTGGCGGGGATTCATGCCACGCGTTTGGGCTGACGGCGTCGAACCTGCGATATTGTACCGCGATTACTACCAGACGTATGTCCAGCGGGACGTTCGACGTCTCGTGAACGTGCAGGATCTTGACACCTTTAACGTGTTTGTTCGCCTGCTTGCCGGAAGAGTCGGGCAAATGCTGAACCGGGAATCTCTCGCCCGCGATTCCGGGGTTTCCGTTCCCACGGTTGTCAAATGGCTGAACGTGCTTGAGGCGTCCTTTCTGATCTACCGGCTCAGGCCGTATCATGCGAATCTCGGCACCCGTCTTGTGAAAACGCCGAAGATATACTTCACGGAACCAGGCCTTGCCGCATACTTGGTCGGAATACGCGACGAGACGCAGGTCGCCGCTCATCCTCTCGTCGGGAGTCTTTTTGAAAACATGGTCGTTGCCGAAGCGCTGAAGAGCCGTCTGTCCCGCGGTCTGGACCCCGACTTGATGTTTTTCCGCAATGCCACGGGAACGGTCGAAGTTGATTTGCTTTTCAACGACGGCGGACGCCTGTATCCTCGCGAAGTCAAGTGTTCTTCGACGTATTCTACGAAATACCGTTCCGGTCTTTCGCGTTTTTCCAGCCTCGTCCCTGATGCCGCGCCAGGAAAAATCGTCTATTCCGGACGCACCATGGGAGAAATGGTAGTGGATTTTCGGCAATCGGCTCTTTGGTGCATTTGATCGCCCAACTCCCCGATTGATTGTTTTCGAGGCTTCCGGACTCCGTTCATCGGGAGGCGATCGCATGATCGCCGACCAATTTGCGGGCCGCGCGGCGCGCGGCCCCTACCAGACGCTGCGCCGTCGCCACGCCCATGTCGCGGGCTGGAAGCCCACCTGGGAGCGCGGGCATCCTGCCCGCGGTGTTCGCGGGCTGGAAGCCCGCGCTCCCAGGCTTTGCGCGGCCGAAGGCCGCCCCAGCCGCTTAGATCAGCACAGAGACGCCACTCAATTGGCAACTGGAATTGGCAACTGGAATTGGCAACTGGCAACATTTCCACATTGGCAACATTATCCCCCGCGTAATCATTCTCACGCAGAGGCGCAGAGCCGCAGAGTCTGGGACGACGCCACCTGGGAGCGCGGGCATCTTGCCCGCGGCTAGGGGGTGCGGCGTCCCGCCGCGCCGTATTCGCGGGCTGGAAGCCCGCGCTCCCAGGCATTGCGCGGTGAGACGCCGCACCTTGTCTCTTGATTTTCGCTAGTATTCCGCCCGTCGCCCCGTGAGTGCGGGGAAAGACCCCGGCATGGAGACTCCATGCCGGGTGCCGGCGGACGACGAGCCGCACCTGAACCGTTTTCCAACGAGTTCGTATGGGAGTCTAATCGCCACCGGCTTTTCTGCATAGCCCGAACAGTTGACTAGGCCTTTGAGCCAGCAGACAAGGCGGGGCATAATGAAAAGCGGATCAAATTGCAATACACCAGCCGATGTTCCTTGTCCGTCGCACAAACCGGCCTAGTCCGGTTTTCGTCCGGCGGCCGCCCCGGTCTTCTCTCCGCAGGCGTCACCAGCCGATGGAGAGCGGGCCGGAATAGTCGGACAGTTCGAACCACATGCCGGTGCCGTCGATGACCAGTTCGGGCCGGATCGGCTCGCGGGCATCCCCGTATTCGTTGCTCGCGGAACGGTAGAAGACGGGGCGGCGACAGGGGTCGGCATAGAAGCGCACGTCCGCCCGTTCGAGGCCCTCGACAAGCCATCGGCGGTGCAGCTCCTTCGCAACGACCGGTTGGGAGCGGCAGCCGACGACGCCGTCGCGCTGGCGGACGAAGACGCGCACCTCGTCGTGGAACCATCCGCGAACCGGGATGCGCGAAGCCGTCGCCGGGCGGACGGTTCCCGTCGGCTCGGCGGGCGCATCCACGAGCCGGACGCGCCGCGCGAGAGGCACCGGCGCTCCCCAGGGGGCTCGGACCAGCAGCGCCGCGTCGTCATCGAAGGAGTGGCCCGCAAAGACGAATCCGCCACGGTTCCGAGCGACAAGGAACTCGACCGGATCGGGCGCGATACCGCTCTCCTGCCTCACGAGCCAGCCCAGTGCTCCGAGCGCCACGACGAACAGGCGCTCCGGGGCGAAGCAGGCCGTTTTGTCACGGGAGGCCACTTCGCGGAAGCGGAGTCGGCTGCGGTCGGCGCTCGTGCCGCCGCGCGTCCATGCGGCGCGGCCGTTGACGGCGGCGAGGACGCGGCGCTGCCCGGAGGGGGCCATGGCCTCTGCGAGGACGGTCGCGCCCGCAGCGGTTTCGACGAGGCCGCCCTGACCGATCACGGCATCGTGGAGAAAATGGCGAGAGGGAGCGCCGGCGACGTCGCCCACGACCGTGAACTCCCCGTCGAGCGGCGCGGCGCCGGTCGCGAGACCGAGTGCGGAGAGCCATGTCGCGGAAGCGTACCGAAGCGTCCCGTAGCAGAGGAGGGAGCCTCCGTCGGCGAGATGTCGGAGAAGGAGCCCCTCGGCCTCGCTGCCGGGAACTGGCGCGGGGGTGACAAGAATGCTTCCGGAAAGGGAAGGAGCCGCCGCCCGCAGTGCTGCGGAAAGGTTTGCGGTCGTCACGATGCCGGAAAGCGGGAAGGCGTGATGGAAGGCCCCTATGATCGAAAGGTCGCCGCCGAAGGGGATGTCGGGCGTCGGGCGGTCGCCGAAGACCATCCCGTCGGCTTCGTCGAAGGGATAGACCCAGACAAGCGGCGGAGGGGCGTCCGGGCGAAGGGCGGCGGCTCGCTTGAGGTGCGGGACCACTTCGTCGGCGATTTCCGACGGCATCTCGCCCCAGGAGCCGTCGACGCCCATGACCTGTACGCGGTCGAAGGCGCAAAGACCGCCGTCGGGGGCGAACTTGCAAAGCGAGGCGGTGAGGTAGATGTCGTGCGGCGAGCGGTCCCAGCGGTCCAACCACGGGTTGTTGCAGAACCATTGGTCGGTGGCGTAGAAGCGCAGCGGCAGGGACGTGCCCGGAAACGGCGCGTTCTGCGTGAGGAACCCGGCAAGGGCGAGTCCATGGTTGCGGTTGAGCGCGGGCCAGGGCGTGTTGGGCGGCGGGACGATGCCGAATCGGTTGCCGTCGTAGAGCGCGCGGTAGGCGGAGGCGTGGTTGACGAGGTTCATGCCGACGGTGAAGTCGGTGCCCCGGCAAAGGACGGGCACGTCGGGGCATTCGCGCCGGAAGGCCTCCCAGAACGCGACGATCTCGTCGCGGACGGCGCGGTTGCCGTCCGGCATGAACTTGTCTCCGTCGAAGAACTGCCCGGTTCCGCCGGAGGCGTAGGGGCTGCGGCCGAAGCCGAACGAGTTGGAGAACCAGAGGGCGTCGGCGCCCACGTCGGCGAAGTAGGCGCGCGCCTGCCGCCCGAGGAACTCGCCGAAGGGAGTGCCTTCGGGAATGCCGCCGGGATAGCCCGCGAATCGCGCGGAATCGGCGTGGAGCCGGCTGATGGCGTCGATGCAGCGAACGGTCGCGCCGCTCTCGCTTCGGAGCAGGATTTCCGGGTGGCGTTCGTAGCGGAACGGGGCTTCCGTGAACTCGCTTCCGGGATCGAACGGGAGAATGAACGAGAGCGGTTTGCCAAGGACGCCGGCACAGGCGCGGCGCGCGGCCGCGACAATCCGCCGGATGTCCGCGACGCAGAGCGCAACGGGATGGTCCGTGTAGAGGACGGGCTCCCGACGGGGTTCTCCGACGGGGTGCGCGAACCCCTGCCACCGTGCCCACGAAACCGGCTGGCCGGGGCTGCCGTCGTATTGGAGGATGTCGGTTCCGTCGCCGAGCCAGAAGAGCAGCGACACGGCTTCGCAGTGCTTCAGGAGCTGGCGGTAGGATCGGAAGAGCTCGGCGAAAAGGCCGTCAAGGAAGGCGTCGTCCTTGCGGAAGAGGACCTTGGGGCCGAACTCGAGCGTCCCGCGTTTCCAAAGCGGGGTCGGCGCGAGGGTGGTTGTCGGATAAGGCGTCATGGTTCACGGGCCGCAGCCGTCAATTCTCCGGATCGTCCGTCTCACGGAGACTCTGCGCGCGTTCCCCGAGCCGCCATTTCGCGGCGTCGCGGTGAAGGCGGGCGAAGGTTTCGGCGAGTTCCGCGTAGGGTTCGTCCCTGAGGTTGACGAGCCCGTAGTTGCAGTCCTCGCGGAAGAACTTGTTGAATCCCAGCGGCGGGTCGTCCTGCCACATGAAGAAGTCGTGGCCGACGACGAACGGAAGCGAGAAGATCGTGCGCAGGAGGATTTCGGCCGCCCTGGCCCGGTCGGACTGCGTCTGGACGCGCTGGCCCGCGCCGTGGGTGCAGGGCAGTCCTGCGTCGAGTGCCGGAAAGCTCCACTCGGTGAGCAGCAGCGGCTTCCCGGCGATGGCATGGAAGGCGCGGAAGGCGTCGGTCAGCGGCTCGCCGCCGTGGAGCGGGTGGTTGGAGTAGATCTGGCCGGTGGCGAACTCGACGTGCGGATAGACGTTGAGCGAAACGACGTCGCAGTGGCGGCCGCAGGCCGCGACGACGGCGGCGGGCTGGATGAGGCCGGCGAAGCGGTTGCCGAGGACGAGGTGGTTCGGATCGGCC
The DNA here is from genome assembly GCA_002448475.1 of Verrucomicrobia bacterium UBA6982. Lineage (GTDB taxonomy): Bacteria > Verrucomicrobiota > Kiritimatiellia > RFP12 > UBA3636 > UBA3636. The sequence continues at coordinate 6,313 of DJYI01000150.1, read as the reverse complement.
TTGCGGATGGCGCCGCAGAGCGTGGAGTAGTAGCGTTCGGCGACGAAGGCGAGGAATTCTCGCTTGACCGCCGCAGGGGCTCCGGCATCGTCGCCACGCCCCGCAACGAATTCCTCCAGCGCCTTTCTGGCGCTGTGTTCGGGCGGCAGGGCGGCAACGGTGTCGAAGAGGGCCTCGTCCGAGGCGCCCCAGCGCAGTTCGTTGTCGAGAAAGTAGCCGACGAGCCACGGGTCGTCCGCATGATGGGAGCAGCGCTTCCGGGCCAGCTCTTCGCACTCCTCCGCGAATCCCGGATGGAAGACGTTGGGGAAAGCTGTGCCGGGGGCGTTTTTGTAGGGGGAAATCCAGCGGTCGGGGTCATCGCCGGCGCAGAGGCGCGTGGAGAAGTAGAGGTGATCGGCGCCGTTCGCGTGGGCGAGGCTCCGATACCTGATTTCGGGACAGGACCCGACGGCGACGAAGTTGAATCCCCAGGAGGCGAGACGGGCGTCGGCGTTCTTCGCCCATGCGACGGCGGACGCGAACTTCTCCTTCACCGCCTCCCCGTATGGGGCGGATTGGATTTCCTCACAATACATCCCGACCCACGTGCACCAATCGACGCCCGCGAGAACGATCGCGCGGCCGAGCGGATCGACCATCCAGTCCAGTCCGTCGATGGCCTCGACGTGGAAGAATCCCGTCGCCTTTCCGCGAACGCCCGTCTCCATGCCCACGGGGCGGTAGGGAGGAATCAGCGAAGGAGGGAGCTGCCGCGCGGGGTTGGAGAGGTAGGACGGAAACGGCTCCTGCCGCGGCGCGTCGGCCGCAGACGCCACCGTGGCGGCCGCAACCGCAATTGTCGCCATGAGAGCCAGCCGGCGTTCCTTCTTCATCGGCGCTACCTCACGACAAGAACGAAGGCCGGCGTCTCGGCGCGGAGGCGACCGCGGCCCATTACCCAGGCGGGGTAGGTCTCGTGCGAGATGTCGCCGTAGACCCGCTTCCCGTTGTGGCGCACCTCGGCGACCTTGGCCATGCCGTCGAAGTCGAGGTTGAGGGCGGTTGGCAGGTTGGGGTCGGTGTCCGTGACGGAGATCGCCACCGCCGGCGGGATGAAAGAGGCGAGGTCTGCGCGGTCCGCGGCCGGCGCGGCGACGATCCGCACGTCGTCAACCAGCACGTTTGCCTTGCAATAGGCGGAATCGCCCATCCAGTTCTCGGCGTAGAACTCCAGCTGCTGCGTACCGGCGTTGGGAACCGTGAACGGCAGCGTGACCGTGCGCTCGACCTCGCCGTCCACCAGCGCGGAGCGCGTCAGAAGGACGTTGTCACCAATCTTGACCCTGAAGCGGTTGGCGCTCGTGAGGACATTCGGGTAGCGGTCGAAGGTCTGGCAGCGGAAGGAGAGTTCGTAGCGCCCGGCGGCCGGGAATGCGATGTCCTGCCGCAGCGCGCCGGTGGCGGTGGTGGTGAACAGGACGCCGTCCGCGCCCTTGAGCGGCGCGCGCGGGATGATGCCCACCCAGTCGGCGTCAACGGCGGCGGAGACGCGCTTCGCGTTCCCGCCCGTGCTCCAGCCAGCCGTTCCGTTTTCAAACGTCCCGTTGGCGACAAGGTTGGAGGGGATGTCAGAAATCCGCTCGCATGAAATCGCGTCGAGCAGGGCGCAGCCGGCGGTATGGACAATGCCGCCTTCCGCAGCCTTCCCGCCCGCGAACTGGAGCGTCAGGGTTCCGGCTTCCGCCACGTCGAACTCGGTCTCGTAGCGGCGGAACTCGTCGTGGCGGACAATGATCTTGCGCACGACCGTGCCGCCGACGCTCACTGTGACAGTCTGCGGCGAGGTCAGGCAGCGCTTGGCGAGATGGAAGCGGAGGCGATAGCGTCCGGCGGAGGGGAAGGCCACGTCCTGTGAAATGGTGAAGGCTCCGCAAATCTGCGCGCAGAGGAACCCGTCCGGCATCTCCTCTGGGTTCGTGCAGAGGCCGTTCGAGTCGATCGGCATGCCGTTGAACCAGCGGCGGCGTAGCATCTGTCCGGCCCACAAGCTCAAGGATGCCGCATTGCTGAACGTCCAGCCCGTGCAGTTTGCGGCGGCGGGCGCGAAGGTAAGATTGTCGTATGCATCGCCGAGATTGGTCCACGGCAATTCGAAGGAGGGGTTGGCGATGACCACGGAGACGGGGGCCGCGTCGCGCGTCTCGACGGGGAGTATTTTCACGTCGTCGAAGAGAATGCGGTTCGTCTGCGTCGGCTGCACGTCGGAGATCGTGAAGGTATGTTCACCGGCGGAGAGGAACGGCAGCTCCACCTCGTAGCGGGTGAAGGATACGGACGTGATGGCGGTGAACTCCGCCCGCTGGATGCCGTCGATGAGAATCTGCGCGTCGAAACGGGGCGTGCGGTAGCCGGCAATGCGGAAGGAGGCCTTGTAAAGCCCGCTTGCGGGAAGGGTGAAGGTCCCCGTCGCCTTGCCCTGGCAGAGGAGGAGCGAGACGGCACCATCGTAGCCGAGACCGAGGTGGTCGCGCGGCTCAATTGCAAACGTGCCGGTTCCCTGGCTGTTCTTCACGAGGCAGACGGCGTTGTTGGCGGTGCGGCCCGTGCGGTCGAATGTCCAGCCGTGGCTGGTCTGGGGCGTGGTGGTGCCCGTGCCGCCGCCGATGTTGACGAAGTCCGGGACGTTTGCGGCGAACTCCTCGAAATCGGCGTTGGGGAAGGCGGCAGCAAACGGAACGGTCTCTGGCGCTGGCGGCGAAAGCCTGAGCGTGCCGCGCTCCACGGAAAGTGTCTCAGCCGCAGCTGGAAGCGACGCCATCGTCATTGTGCCGTATCCAGCCTTGGCTACGATACCCGCATCCGCTGCCGCCGTGGTGACAAGGGATGCCGCGCTGGCGGTGAAGCGCTGTCCCGCCGAGGCAACCATGAAGGCCGCACCGTCCGTGCGGACGGAACCTTCGCGGAGCTCGATGGAGCCGGTGAAGTCGAGCGCCGACGCGCTGAGGCGGCCCGCGCCCATTTTCACTACGGCGCCGCCGCCCGTCAGGTCGCCGGAAACGTCGGAGCCGGTGTCAATGGTGGCGGAGGCGCCCGCGTTCACGGCGACGGTGCCGACGGATGTCTGGCGCGAACCGAACCACTTGCGCCAGAGGTAGTCTTCGACCCGCATGCGGTCGAACTCGGAAATGCGGACGGGGAAGGCGATCACTTCGGCGATTCTCATTCCGCCGGAGGCGAGGTCGCGGTCGGCGCCGAGGAGATTCCATTTCGTTAAGGCATCGTTTTGGAGCAGCGGAACCCGCGTTGACAGGACGTGGAACCCAGTGTCGTCGATGGGGAGGTTCCCGCCCCAGACTGGAGAGCGGTCGAGGCGCGTGTCGCCCTTGTCGGCGCGCGTGTTCTGGTTCGAGAACCAGAGCTTGTCCGTGGTGCCTGCCCACCAGGGACTGCAGCGGGTCCCGTTGTAGTAGCCGGAGAAAATTGTGCCGACGCCGCGATAGGATGCGGGGTTGCCGGGGTGCTTGGCGAATACGACGAACGCCTCGACCATTTCCTGAAGGCCGACGGCGCTTCCAGTGGTGTTCGTCAGGCAGAGCCACTTGCCGCCGGCGAACGTTTCGCTGCGCGGGCCGAAATCGAGGTAGGTCATTCCGCCGAGATCCTGGTCGTTTTCGACAAGCGCCGGGGCGCCGCCGGAGGCGTTCGGCACCCATGTGTGGCGCGAGGAGGCGAAGGGCATGCTGTGCGTGCCGGAGGCCGTCGGGTTCGTCTCGCGGCAGTCGAACCAGTCTTCGACGTTGCCGTTCCCGTCGGTGACCACGTTCCGCGTGGCGTCTAGCCAGAGGGCAATGTTGCCGGTGACCGTGGACGGGAGAGTCGGGGCGGACGTGGCGGCGTCCATGTCGAGGACAACGGCGCCCTCCTCGACAACGAGCTCGCCGGAGCCGTTGAGGCCTGGGGCCGCGAGGGTGAGCGTCCCGGCGCCGCGCTTGCGCAGCTGGCCGTTGTTGGCGAAGCCGGAGATGGTCGTGTCGGTCTCGGCATCAACGATCCGCGTCACCTGATGCGGGTTGGGCGTAATGTCCGCCGCGAGAAGATGAAGAGCTGCCGCGACGGTCAGCATCGTCGCGAAAGGGACGATCCGCAGATGCGGGGTGTTCTTGTGTTTCATGGGAATTCCTTGGTTTCGGGGACAGGCGGAACACTACGCCCTTGCGCCTGCCAAAAGCGCAACAATCAGGAAATAAAACTGGCGCCTATCGGGCATTGTCCTTACGCCATTGGCGCATGGAGACGCCATAGCGGGCGCGGAAGAGCTTGCGCAGCCCGTATCGGCATCCGAAGCCGCTGAAGTCGGCGATGGCGTCGATGGGGAAGTCGGGGCGCGAGAGCAGAACCATGACCCGTTCCAGACGGATATGGAGGATTTCGTCCAGGACGGAATGTCCCGTCGCCTCGCGAAAGCGGATGTCGAAGAGGCGTCGGGAGCCGGGAAAGCGCGCGGCGAGAGTCGCCGGAGTCAGTCCGTCGCATGCTTCGCGACGGATGGCCTCGACGGCTTTGAGGACAAAGAGTTCGCGACGTCCGTGGCCGCGCGTCGATTCGCGGCGCACGGCGAGGAGCGGACCGACGGAGGCGCCGGCGGCGCGCTCCCCGATCATCCTCGCGGCGAGGAACCCCGCCCGCTCATGGTCCAGCTGGATGCTGGTGATGGAGGGACGGGACGCCTCGCAGAGGGATGCGTTGTTGTCCACGCCGAGGAGCGTCAGATTTCTCGGAATGGCGCGTCCTGCGGCGCGGGCGGCAGTCACGACATCGGCGGCGGCAAAGTCGTTGGCGGCGAAGACGGCGCAGTGGTTCGGCAGACCGGCCACCCAGCCGGGAAGGCGCCGGATTCTCGCCGTCGGCGTTTCTCCCGGGCGGTCGAACACGAGGCAATTCTTCCCCGCCTCCGCGCAAAGCGCCCGAAAACGCCGCACCCGCTCGCGCGACCACGGGTAGTCCGTAATGACGCCGACGGCAGCGAATGCGGTCGGATGTCCGGCGGAAAGCTCGCGGAAGGCAGCGCGCGCGACGGCCTCGTTGTCGGCCGAGACGCGGACGATCCGGCCTCCGTAAAGCGACGGTGCGGCGTGAAGGTAGACGACCGGAACGCGCCCGAACAGGCGCGGCGGGAGATGCGAGTTGCCGTCCGAACACTCGACCACGCAGCCCGCGACGGGGCGGTGCGCCCCGAGCAGCGGGGCGATGTCCTCCGGGCGCGATTCCTGCCACGGCACGGATCGAACCTCCCATCCCAGCGCTCCGGCGTAGCGCCGGATGCCGGCGAGCGTCATCGCCTGGATGCGGTCGCCGGCGGCGGTGTTGAGGTAGAGGATTTGCGGGCTGTCCGGTTCCATTCGGTCGATCCATCCCCGAGCGCGGTCAGACGCCTTCGATCATACCACAGCCGCCGCGCGCGGAGCAACCGGGGAGGCGGTCAGCCGCGGCGTCGAAAACGATTTCAGGAAGAGAATCGGCAAGTGAACGCGGCGGCGATGCGACCTACGAACTCGTCGCCATATTCGGCGGCAAGTTCCGAAACCTTTCTAACGGTGTAGGCGTTCACGTGGCTTCCTTTCATGGGCGTAGGGACCATTCAAGAAGAACTCGCGTTCGGCCAAAGGCGTCTCGAAATGAGCTTCCATCACTCTTGGAAGATTGGGCTTTGGTGCCGACTTGGCGACAAACGCATCGACGAATGCTTTCGCCGCCAAAGGATCGTCGATTACGAAATTAGCCGTTATGCTTGACGTGGCCATGTTGTTGATTCCTTTCGCGCTGTCCCCGCAAGGTGTTGTCGTTCTTGATATTTCTCAGGTTTCTCGTGACGACCGCTTTGCAGCGATTTGGTTTGGGGTTCAGTTAGGGGTTAGGTTGTCACCGGTTGAAAAGTTGGGCTTGCGACCGTTGAACGGTTGAAAAGTTGAAAGGTTGAAAAGTTCGGCGGAGCGTTAGCGGAGCATCGTCAAAATCGGAGTTTTCTCTCGCGCCTCTGAGGCTCTGCGTGAGGAAAAATCGCCTAGGAAAAATACCCCCCCGTAATATCTTTACCGATGCGGACGCGGCGTTCCGCCGGCGCGCCGGCGGAACGGAGGATCGCTGTCGGGAGGAAGGAGGTCATGAAGATTTTCGTGGCGGGGCGCGTGCCGGACCGGAACTTGCCCGAAGTTTGGGTGAATCGCGGGACAAATGATACCATGGAAACGCTCTCCGGGCAAGGATTTTTAAGCTGAAGGGTTGAAAAGTGGCGCGGCCGGAGGCCGCACCTTGTCTCTTGATTTTCGCTAGT
>DJYI01000127.1 GCA_002448475.1 Verrucomicrobia bacterium UBA6982 | reverse complement strand
CAAACTTCCGAGAAGGCCCGCTATCAACATCTGTCAACAAAGCAAGATCCTCTTCCCTATGGCTTATTCATCTGTCGCGGTGTCTTTTGAAAGTTCAAGGGGCCCTTTGCTTATTGTTGATTCGGAATCAATGGTTACATCAGAATCCGCTGACTCCACAGTCCTTGAACCGCTGCGCTTCGGAAGGTGCTTCAAGCGGTAATCTGCTGCTATTTTTGTAATGATGGCTGAGACGATGCTCTCAAGTTGTGATCCCTCTTGATAGTCTGCTGGAACACAAAAGTTAACTCGCTCCTGTTTTCGCAACCTTATGGCTTCAGTCTTCTTTGCCCGTTTGCTCGGATCATATACGGCGATTGAATGACCACCATGCGCTTTGACAACTTTCATACAAGGGATGTCGGTGGAACCATCGCCGATATAAATCATCTGAGGAAATGGTATCTGACGTTCATTCGGTGGAATGTAACTATTTAGTCGTTTTGTATCGGAAAGGTCGTGAGCCCCTTTATTGATGCGGAAAAGATACTGAGTTTTCGATGTGCAGTTAACAACCTGTGCCGGCCATTCTGCCACATCGTTGTTATCGTACATATACGAGCATGCGTATATCTTTTTGAACTTCTTCGCAATTGGCGATCCCTCGATCATTTCTTTTAGACCAGATGATATAATGTAGTGTTCCACGGATACCCCTGCATCCTCCGCGACTGTCTTGATTCTCGAGAACCACGAAAGGACACCCGGAAACAATTCAATTTTCTTTCCGTAGTCTTTCATGGCCTTGCGGGTCGTTTTTACCGGAGAGTTGGCATCGCCTTTGGATTCTTCGGCCTTCTGCAGCATAAAACGCATATATGCAAGAATTTGATCTGCACCTTGCTTTTTCGCGAGCGCTTCGGACTTGTCCCAGAAATGTTTGCGATCGGATTCCGACAATCCGGGAAGGAACCCATATTCTTGCATGTTTCCGGGTGATAGGGTTCCGTCAAAGTCGTAACAGATGGCGACAACGGGCTTTTTCTGTCTCATGTTTATTCTCCTAGCAAAGTTTCTATTCCAACGGGAGTTCCATCTGCCCCTGGTTGTAGACTTCGACTTGCGTCTCCACGTCGATGCGGTTGACGATCCAGCCGCGGGCCTGGCAGTGGCGGATGAAGTCGTCGATACGGTTGACGCCGTGCATTTCCTTCAGGGTCACGACGACGCCGAAGGAGAGCCGGTCCCGCTGTCCGTTTGCGTTGCGGGCCTTGGACCGGATGGAAAGTCCCCATAGACGGGATTCGTATGCTTTGCGGGCGCGGGCCTTCGGATCTGGGATTTCCGCGACGCGCTTCACGTTGTCCCATTTGCGGAATAGTTCGCGGGCGTCCGCCTCCCATGTTCCGGGATCGTCGGTGTCGCCCTGGGTGTTGTCGTCGATCGCCTTGATGGCCGGTTTGCCGTTCTTCCATTGGACGCGGCCGAAGTGGACGTCAAGTTCGGTTTCCGTGTAGTCGACGCCCTGGTTGCGATCGCACCACGGGAAGTAGACGAGCGTGGCCCTCGCGAAGTAGGGATGCGTGTCGCCCGAAGTGGGAACGGGGAGTTCGTAGGTGTAGGTCTCGTATTCTTCCGACACGCCCGAGAGAACGAAGCGGATTTCGTCGTCCGGCGTTCCCACGATCTGCGAAACGTGACGGGGAACAATGCCATATCCAATCCGTTCGGGATCCGTTCGGGGCGTCCAGCCGCCGGCCGCGTCGACGAGAAGCGCCTTGGCGACTTCCCGCGAGAGGCCGAGCGTGCAGATCATATAGGCCAGTTTGCGAGCAATCCACGGCGCCGCGTAGGACGTCCCCTGACGGTAGCTGGCGCACGGACCGCCCTCGTTCACGACGATGCAATCCGACAGACTCGGCCCCGTTCCGCCGTAGTAACTGACGTCGGGCTTGTTGAAGAAGGACAGGACGGGACCGACTCGGGTGTAAGGGGCCGGCGAACCGTCGAATCCGACCGAATTGACGACGACGGAATTGAGAGAATCGGCCGGAGCGCCAAGCCTCATCGGAGTCCGGTCCGGATGGAGGGGAAGGTTGGTCCCGGCCACCACGAATAGAACGTCGTATTCCTTCTGGAGCCGGTCCAACTCAGCCGCTTCTGGCGAAATGAAGTTGGGACGGACTTCGACCATGGAACCGAGCGAGAGGTTCCAGACCTTGATGTCCTGGTTTTCCGTGACGATCCGCCGGATCGACTTGATGATTTCAAACGCGCTGAACTGCCCCGCCGACGCCACGCCGAAATGCCGGACGCGGAAGCGGCCGCACCCGTCTTCGAGTTCCGGATTGCCGCGGGGGCCATCCACGATGATGGAACTGACGCCGGTTCCGTGGAAACGGTCCTGCGGGTGGATCATGATATCCGGCAGGAGCTCGTTTCTGTAGTCGACCCACTCGGCGAAGTATGCGTTCGTGTCGAATTGCGTGTCGATGACGCCGACGATGGGTTCGTTGCCCGGTTTGGGGATGTCGATTGCAGACGATGCCGCCTTCGGTTCATCCATGGGGACAATTTCACGAATGTCACGAACGGCCATTGCGACAAGCGCGGGCGCCTTTTGGCACAGATGCCGAATCTGCTCGGGATCGAGAAGAACGGTCGTTTCGTTCAGGACCTTGTCTTGCGAAAGATTCAGTCCGAGCTTCGTGTTCAGGAGCGTGCGCGCGTCCTGACCGGTCTGATAAAGCGAAATGATGGAGCGGTCGGCAAGGACTGTTTCATCGACGGACTCGTCGACGTCGAACCGTTCCACGAACGCGGCATCCCGGAGAATCCTGAGGAAGGAGGTCTTGGCAAGACCGAAATCTCGGGACGCTTCCGTCACGGCGACGGGCTGTCCGTCCGAATCGGCAACGGCACCGCCATAGTCCCGGCGAACCAGCGCAGCGGCACGCGCAAGACGGTCGATGCTTTGCTCGAGCGCCTCGAAGGAAACGAAATGTGTGAACACATGCTTAATTTCCCCGGAGGCGGTTCGGTCGAACTTCGCGCCGCGGATGGAGAATGTCGGGGAAGCAGACCCTTCCGAAAGCAGGATTCCGATCCGGTTGCTTTTGGCGACTACCCTTGTGTAGTGGACGCTTACAAGCGCACCTCCGATATCGAGATCGCCTTTCCATTTCTCGAGGACGCCCTGTAGGTCGTTCCGTAGGCGCAAGAGATGATTCACCGTCACCCGGCTTCCTTTTGGAAGGGTGACTGGTCCTCCAAAGGCCTGATTCTTGCGGGTTTCGAAATGACCCTTGAGTTCCAGCAGCTCGTTCATCGCCGTCATCCCTCATTGCCGAGCGCCCGCCCCACGGCGCTCTTCGACTGTTTCTTAAGAATGCCGATCTCCCGGACGGTGAACCCCTGATTTCGAAGGGACGCTTCGTCGCCGGGCGCTCCTTTGTGCACGGCCGCGTAGAGCCGACGAAAGTAATCCGTTCCATCGGAAGGATCGCTGAACGCAACGGCAGTGCGAATCAAGTTCTGAAGGTCCCCCGGAAAGGGCATGGGATGAAGCCCCTTCATGATCTTGCGGAAGAGTCGGACGTCCCGGTTGGCGAGCTTGATCTTGTCCAGAAACCGATCGAGCATCTTCTCCGCAATGTCCAGAAGGTCGGACTCTTCGTAGCGATTGAAGTCTATGACGAAGTCGAAGCGGCGGACCAGTGCTTTGTCCAGATGCTTGAACAGATTCGTCGTCGCGACGAGGACGATGTTCTCGTTCAGGTCGTCGAGCCCTTTCAGAATCGCCGTCGTCGCCCGGCCCATTTCCCGCAAGTCGTGCGGGTTGGTCCGGTCAAGCGCGATGGCGTCGAGCTCATCGAAGAGGACAAGCGTCTTCTCCGGCATCGGGAATCGGTTGATCTCCTCGAACAGCGTCGCGATGTTCTTCTGCGTCTGGCCCAGTCGGCTATCGATGACGAACGCGAAATCCACGAGATACGGTTCGCGGTCAAGAATTCGGGCCAAGTGCTTGACTGCCTCCGTTTTGCCGGTGCCAGGATCGCCTTGAAAAAGAAAGCGATGAACACCGATCTGGTGCTGGACGGCGTGCGCGATACCGAGGATGTCGCTCGTGATCGGATCGGGAAGGAAGAGGGGATCGTTGTTTTGGTGAATCCTCTTGAGAAACGGGGAATCCGGCTCCGACATCTGCGGGACGAACGTATTGGCGTTGGAAAGCTGTGCCATGATGAACGATGCAAGTTGGAAATCGCCGGCCTGATCGAACTCCTTCGCGATTTCGTAGGCTTCCGCGCGAAATCCCGCATCGTTGTTTTCCGCATGATAGCGAATGAGGTTCAAAATGGTTTGTTTCTTCATCGCAAGGCTCCTTAGTGTCGCAACGCCGGCGATACTATCCTGAGGGACGCTTTAATGTCAAGCATATGGGACAATGTAATATCAATTTGGGACAGAAATATGAAATTCTATTCTTAGGAAGCGCGACAGCCACCGGTGTAGCAGGAAGTGCCTCCACCGCCACGCCGGCGGCTCCCGTTTGGCCCGCGCCGAGGGCGGGAAATGACGAAAGATCGCATTTCCTCGCCTTTCGGAGAGCAAAGTGAGATACGGCTGTCGCCGCTCGGCATGAAAAGTTAGGGCGAGCGAGGAAAGGCGGCGCGGCGGGGGCGCGAGGGGCCGCTCGAAAGGCCGTGAACGGAGCGACCAGAAAGGAAATCTAGGGCTACTAGGAAGCCTAGGAAACCTAGGATTCATAGGACTCATAGGTGACCTAGGAAGCCTCGGAAATCTAGGAAGGCCTAGGGAACCCTAGGCAACCTAGGAAGCCTAGCGGCCTAGGAACCCTGGCTTGCCCCTCGATCGCGCGTCTGGTAGAATCCGCGGCATCGAAAGGAGCGACCATGCCATCCCCGCAGCCCGACAAAGCCCCCTTGCCGATTCTCCGGCCGCAGACCAAGTGGGAAGACCTTTACTTCTACCGGAAGGCGGATGTTCTCTACCAATTGACCGTCGTCTTTTGCCGGCGCTTTCTCCCGAAGTTCGGAGACCGCACGGTGGACCAGATGGTGCAAGCGGCGAGAAGCGGCAAGCAGAACATCGTCGAAGGGTTCGCGGACGGCGTGACGTCGACGGAAATGGAACTGAAGCTCCTTAACGTCGGACGCGCGAGCTTCCGCGAACTCCGGGAGGACTACCTCGATTTCCTCAAGGCCCGTTCCCTCCCCGTCTGGGCTTCCGGGCATCCGCGCTTCGATGCGCTTCTCTCGTTCTGCCGGGACCACAACGACCTTGCCGACTATGAACCGCTCTTCGACAAATACGACGCGGAGTCCCTTGCCAATCTCGGGCTGACGCTCTGCCACATGACCGACCGGCTCATGGTCCGCTACCTGGAGAAGAAAGCCGAAGACTTTACCGAGAATGGCGGCATCCGCGAGCGAATGACAGCCGCTCGCCTCGGCCGCCGCCAGACCCAGAATCAGGAAATCGCCGCGCTTCGCGCCGAAAACGAGGCGCTCAGGGCCGAGATCGCGCGTTTGCGCAAGGCACTGGGCGAGAAGAGCCAGGAAGCCTAGGAGCCCTAGGGTGACTAGGAAACCTAGGGCCCCTAGGACCCCTAGGAAGCCTAGGATCCCTAGGAAACCTAGGAAGCCTAGGATGCCTAGAATTCCTAGGGTGCTTAGGAAGCCTATACCTATGCCCCCCTGGATTGCCTCTCTTCCGCGCCTCTGCTAGAATCCGGCGCATGAAAACGAACCTCCATTTCTTCCGTTTCGTTGCGGCGGTCGCCGCGGCGGGTCTTTTGCTCGCGGGATGCGCGGCGCCGCGCGGCGGGATCCCGGCGGACGCGCGGTCCGGCGCCGCAGCGTTGTCGCTCTGGACCGACGAGGCGCCCGCGCGCGCGGCGCTGGTCTCCTACGTCGAGGCGGTCACGGATCCGGACGGGCCGGACTTCATTCCGCCGGAGGGCCGCGTGGCGGTGTTCGACCTCGACGGCACGCTCTTCTGCGAGACCGACCCGAACTACTTCGACTACATGCTGCTCGTCCACCGCGTGGCGGAGGACCCGGACTACCGGGAGAAGGCCGGCGAGGCCGAACGGGAGACGGTCCGGAAGATCCTCGAGATGAACGAGACCGGCGTCGCCGCCAAGGGCCTCGAGACGGACCACGGCAGGGCCGTCGCCTCCGCGTTCGCCGGCTTCACGCCCGATGCGTTCGACCGCTACGTCCGGGACTTCAAGCGGACGCCGATGCCGAGCTACCCGGGCATGGCGCGGGGGGACGCCTTCTACCGCCCGATGCTCCAGGTCGTCGACTACCTGCGCGCCAACGGCTTCGCCGTCTGGGTCGTGAGCGGCACGGACCGGTTCATCGTGCGCGGCCTCGTGGCGGGGTCCCTGCTCGCGGTGCCGCCCGACCGGATCATCGGCTCCGACGAAACCGTCGTCGCGGCGGGCCAGGGCGCGGCGGACGGCCTCGGCTACCAGCTTTCCGCCGGCGAGCCGGTCATACTCGGCGGGCGGTTCGTCGTCAAGAACCTCAAGATGAACAAGGTCTCCGCCATCGTGCGCGAGATCGGGATCCGCCCCGTCCTCGCCTTCGGCAACAGCACCGGCGATTCGAGCATGGCGACCTGGGTGAAGGACGGCAACCCGCGCCGCGCCCTCGCCTTCATGCTCTGCTGCGACGACGTCGTCCGCGAAAACGGCAACCCCGAGAAGGCCGCGCGGATGCGCGCGCTCTGCGAGAAGAACGGCTGGATCCCGGTCTCCATGCGGGACGACTGGAAGACGATCTACGGCGACCGGCCGTAGGCCGCGCGCTCGGCGATCACACCGGCGACCGGCCCCGGCGTCGAAACCACGGCCTTCGTGGCGGCGTGCCTGAGCTACGGCAGCCGGGACGAACACGGCGACGATGCGCACGGCGCTCGAAATCACGGCACGCCTGGCAGAGGCGTTTCCCGGCGACCCGTGCAGGGGCGACTTCGCCCTCTACGGACTCGGGATCGACGAGGAGGATCAAGAGGCGCCGAACGCCTCATCGGCCGGACACAGGACGAATCCCACGATGCGAGGTTTTGCGCATTCTCCCTTGACACCGAACCGAAAGACTGCAAGAATAACGCCGTTTTCCAAATCCGTAGAAATCTACAGTCGCCGAAAACGGGAATAAACAGGCAAATGATCATCCAACGCACGCGCTATCTCAACCGCCTCGCCAAACTGGAGGGGAACGGGCTCGTGAAGATTGTCACCGGCATCCGCCGCTGCGGCAAGAGCTTCCTGCTCTTCACGCTGTTCCGCGACGTGCTGCGCGGCAAAGGCGTGGACGACAAGCACGTCGTCGCCGTCCAGCTCGACGACGACGATGCCGCGCCGCTCCGAACGCCGCGGGCGCTTTCCGCGTGGATCAAGGCGCGGCTTCCGTCCGACGGTCGGCCGACCTACGTTCTCATCGACGAAATCCAGATGTGCAAGCCGTCCGAGGACGAGAAGGACAAGCCCGGCTGCGTCACGTTCCACGACGTCCTCGCCTCGCTGATGAAGAAGCCGGGCGTCGACGTCTACGTCACGGGATCGAATTCCGAAATGCTCTCGAAGGACGTCGCCTCCTCCTTTCGCGACCGCGGGATCGAGGTGCGCGTCCGGCCGCTCAGTTTCGCGGAATACCTCGAGGCGAGCGGAATGGAGAAGGCGGAGGCCTGGGAGAACTACCTGCTCTGGGGCGGAATGCCGCTCGCCGTGCTGGCGCCGGACGACGCCGAGCGAGCGGCCTACCTCCGGTCGCTCTTCGAGCGGATCTACCTCCGGGACATCGTCGAGCGGTATTCCCTCTCCGACGACGGCCGCGCGATGGAGGCGCTCGTGGACGTGCTCGCCTCCGGCGTCGGCTCCCTCACGAACCCCTACCGGCTGGCCGGCGCGCTGGAGTCCGCGCGAGGTGTCCGCCTCAGCCGCCCGACCGTGGCCGCCTACGTCGAGCACCTGACAGACTCCTTCCTCTTCGAGAAGGCGGACCGATGGGACGTAAAGGGGAAGCGCTACCTCTCGTCGCCCTCCAAATACTACGCGACCGACCTCGGGCTCCGCAACGCGCGCCTCAACTTCCGCCAGCACGAACGCTCGCACCTGATGGAGAACGCCATCTACGAAGAGCTCGTCCTGCGCGGCTGCAACGTGGACGTCGGCGTCGTGGAAACGGTCGTCAAGGACAAGAACGGCAAATCGGTCCGCTCGAACACGGAAATCGATTTCGTCGTGAACACGGGGACGCGCAAGATCTACGTCCAGTCGGCCTTCGCCATCCCGGACGAGGCCAAGCACGAGCAGGAGACCTTCTCGCTGCGCCACACCGGCGACTTCTTCCGCAAGATCGTCGTGACCGACGGCTTCCAGCGACCCCTCTCCGGCGAAGACGGCATCGTCACAGTCGGCGTCGTCCCCTTCCTCCTCGATCCCGGCATCCTCCTCGGCTCCTAGTCTCCGCCCGGCTCCCCGGTCGACTATGGACTGTGGAGCGACTGGTTCGACAAGGGCTCGCTCATCGTCCCGCTCGACGTCCATGTCCTCCGGCAGGCGCGGAGACTCGGGCTCGTCTGGACGAACACGGCGACGATGCGCACGGCGCTCGAAATCACGGCACGCCTGGCAGCGGCGTTTTCCGGCGACCCGTGCAGGGGGGACTTCGCCCTTTACGGGCTCGGGATCGACGAGGAGTCGTAACGGCTACGGGCCTTGTCCTTCGTCCGAAGGAGGCCGTCAGTCCACGCGCTTGGTGGACGGGGGCTCGTTGCCGTCGAGGGAGACGAGTCGGTAGGACTTGGTGCCGTAGCCGAGCGCTTCGGCGTGGTCGAGGATGTGGGGGCCGAGCTGCTTCTCCATGCGGGCGCGGAGCGAGGCGCTCGTCTTGGGATCGGAGGCGTAGACGAGGTCGACGCAGGCCTTGTCGAGCGCGACGGGATCGAGAGAGGCGAGGATGCCCACGTCGGCCATTTCGGGCTTGGCGGGGTGGCCGTTGCAGTCGCAGTCGATGGAAATGTTGTTCATCACGCTGATGTAGACGGCGCGGTCGCCCATGTAGTCCACGACGGCGCCGGCCGCCTCGGCCATCGACTCGATGAACTCGACCTGCGGCGTCTCGGCGATCTTCGGCCAGATTTGCGCGTTGTCGTCCGTGCGGCCGGCGGTGTGGATGCGCGTCTTTCCGACGGTCGAGGCGCACCCGATGGAGAGGTTCTTGAGCGCGCCGCCGAAGCCGCCCATCTGGTGTCCCTTGAAGTGGTTCAGGATCACGAAGCCGGTGTAGTTCGTGAGCGCGGCGCCGACGCGGTCGCTCTTGAGGTGGACGGAGCCGGCGGGCGTCGGCAGCTCCGTCTCCGCGAACTCGTCCATGATGACGACCTTGGCGATGTCGTTGAACCCGTGGTCGGCGATGGTCTGGCGGTGCTTGGACGTCTCCTGCCGGGAGCCGCCGTAGGCGGTGTTGCACTCGACGATGTCGCCCTGGAGCGCCTGGACGAGGGGGCCGATGAGCGCCGGCTTGAGATAGTGGTTGTTGCCGGCCTCGCCGGTCGAAATCTTGACGGCGACCTTTTTCCCCTCAAGCGGGCGGCCGAGCGCCTTGTAGGCCTTCACGAGCCCTTCGGGCGAAATGTCGTGGGTGAAGTAGACGACGGCGGGGGCGGCGGGTTCCGGCATGGCGGTTTTCTCCGTGGAGGGGTTCTGGGCGAGCGCGCACGCGCCTGCAAGCGCGACGGCGAGGAGCGTGGAGGGGTGTTTCATGGTCGGGCTCCTTTCGGTTAGGCCTTTTCGTAAGTCGGCTGCCAGGCGGCGAACTGCACGAGCTGCTCGTCGGTGCGGTGGTAGTAGCGGACGCCCTTGTCGAGCGTGGCGATGGCGGCCATGTCGGCGTCCGTGAGCGCGAAGTCGAGGACGGCGAGGTTGTCGCGGATGTGGTCGACGTTGCGGCTGCCGGGAATCACCGAGAAGCCCATCTGCACGTGCCAGCGCAGCACGACCTGAGCGGGGGTGCGCCCGAGGCGGGCGGCGATGTCTGCGAGGACGGGCTCGCGCAGAAGCGCCTTGTCGCCGTGTCCGAGTGGATACCAGCTCATCAGGCGGATGTCGAGGCGGTCGAGCGTCCTGCGCAGCTCGCGCTGCGTGAAGTAGGGGTGGGCCTCGGCCTGCATGAACTGGGGGACGGTCTCCCACTTCGCCGCGAGCTCCTCCAGATAGCGGCCCTTGAAGTTCGAGATGCCGATCGAGCGGGCCTTGCCGTCGCGGAGCGCCTTCTCGAGCCGGCGGTAGCCGGCGAGCCAGTCGCCGGCGGGCTGGTGGATGTAGAGCAGGTCCACGTAGTCCGTGCCGAGGCGCTCCAGCGTCTCGTCCACGGCGCGCGGGTTCGTGTATTCGCTCGGCCAGAGCTTGGTCGAGAGGAAGACGTCCTCGCGAGGGACGCCGCTCGCGCGGATGCCGCGTCCGCAGGCGCGTTCGTTCTGGTAGGCGGCGGCGGTGTCGACGAGCCGGTAGCCCATCTTGAGCGCCTCGCGGACGCTATTTTCGGCGTCCGCCGGGGAAAGCATGAAGGTGCCGATGCCCAGGGCCGGGCATTCGACGCCGTTGTTGAGGGTGAGGGTGTTTTTCATGGGTTTTTCTTTCGTGAGGTGAACGCAAAGTAAACTCACACAGAGGCACAGAGGCACAGGGTTCAGGCATATCCGTTGACAACACGGGAGAAGCCGTCGCGAAGGGTTTCCATGCCGAAATTAACTACAAGCCCAAGATGAAGTTTCATGATGACCAAGTACGTCTTGACCTGTTTCATGAACACAGGATTCATCTGTTCAGTTGACTTCAATTCCACGATAATTTTGTCATCAACAAGCAAATCCAGCCTGAATGCGTTTTCAAGGCGAACGCCTTCATATTCAAAGGAAATCCACTTTTGCCGAACGACTTTGTGGCCGCGCTTTTCAAGTTCAATTGTCAACAGCGACTCGTAAACAGATTCGAGCAACCCAGGCCCGAAAGTTCTGTGAATCTTGATCGCCGCGTCCAACACGTCGCCGCTGATTTCATTTTCCGTCATTTGTCAATCCTTGTGATGTTTCTCACACAGAGGCGCGGAGGCGCAGAGTTTGGAAAAGTTACCACCGGAAAATCATGCAACGCCATTCATTGAAAAATCTCCGTGCCTCTGTGTGAGCTGTCCACTATTTGCCGAGCCAGCGGTCGACGGCGGCCTGGGCGGCGGGGCGGTCGTTCTGGGCGGTCTGGCCCTGGATTGCGAGACCGTCCTCGACGGTCGCGGCGGGGAGCGCCTTGCGGATCGCGCGGACGGAGCCGCCGAGTCCGCTGCCCTCGTGCGTGGCAAAGGGCTTCACGGTCTTGCCGGCCCAGTCGTGCTTCTCGAAGAACGTGAAGACGCACATCGGCGGGACGCCCCACCAGATCGGGTAGCCGACGTAGATTGTGTCGTACCGGTCGAAGTTCGCCACGTCGCCGACGATCGCCGGGCGGGCGTCCTCGCGCAGTTCCTTCTTCGCCTCCTCGATGCAGACGTCGTAGGATGCGGCGTAGTCCTTTTCGGTCTTGATCTCGAAGAGGTCGGCGCCGGTCTTCGCGGCGATCATCTTCGCGACGATGGCGGTGTTGCCCTCGGCGATGTTGCCGACGGCGTAGTTCTCCCCGGTGCGGGAGTAGTAGACGACGAGCGTCTTGTTGGTGGCGGGCATGGCTGCGGTTTCCGTTTGGTTGGTGGTGGATGCGTCCTGCGCACAGCCGCAGAGCGGCAGCGCGGCGAGGGCGGCGAGCAGTGTGGTGCGTTTCATGGCGCCGATTCTAGCCGACGGCGCCGCCCAGCGTCCAATCGAAAGTTTGCATGAATCCATGCGTGTCGGTTATGGATTGCGAGGGATCCTCGCATCACTCGGCCCAATATCTCCGCTTGACGTGGGGGGGCTTGGAAGACCGCAAAGGCCGCAATCGCGTGGGCCGATGTGTCCGGGGCTTTGCCCAGTTGAAAGGTTGAAAAGTTGAAAGGTTGAAAAGTCTGATGCCGAATATCTGTGGATGGAATGTCGAATGTTGAAGTTGTTTTAGCCACAAAGAACGCGAAGAGCACAAAGTTTCTGGAAAATGGCGGCTTGTGGCATAGCCGCCGACGGCGGCGTCCGATGCCGCAGCCACCATTTTCCTTGCGCCCTTTGCGTTTCGTTGCACTGACAGGTGCTGGTATCGTCGCTGATAAGCAAAAAAAAGCGGTTGTCTTTCCGCCGGGCCTCTGGTATCATCTGCGACGTCAACGCGATTCTCCCCATGCCCCGTTCGCCCGCCAAGCCGCTCGTCTATCTTGAAACGAGCTTCATCAGCTACTTGACCGCGCCGGTGTCTTCCGACGAGGCCGTTGCGCGGCGTCAAGCCGCCACGCACAAGTGGTGGGAGGAAGAGCGCCCCAAATGCGACGTCATGGTCTCCTTTGAAGTTTGGCGTGAAATCTCCGACGGGAATCGCGAGAAGGCAATGGCGCGAAAGGCGATCCTTCGTGACATCCCTTCCGTTCCTTCCACGGCGGAGGCTTCGCGGTTGTCCGCGCTGCTGATGGAAGCCCATGCCCTCCCGCTGAATTCATTGACCGACGCCCTGCATATCGCATTGGCCGCGGTATACGGCGCCGACATACTGTTGACATGGAACTGTCGGCACATCGCGAATCCCATCACCCTCCCAAAAACCGTCGAGACGATCGCCTTCGCCGGTTATCGCTGTCCGGCTCTCGCAACTCCCGTTCAACTCTTGGAGGCACGAAATGAAGGATCCCCTGCTTGAAGAAATCTACGAAATTCGCGAAAAAATCTGGAAACGCTGTGGCGGAACGCTTGAAGGGCTTTCCGCATACTGTTCGCGCCCCATTCCCGGCGTTCTCCGCTCCGACCTAAAGCCGGTCAAGCCCCACCGCCACCGCGCATCGTCGCTTTGCGCCGCCTCCCGCAAGAAGCCCGCCCGCCCGTAGCTTGGCGCCCTTAAACTTTTCAACCTTCCACCCTGGAATAACGCTATCTGGCACCCCCTTGACCACAAACTAACAGCTTGCCAGCTGCTAGAGTTTTTCCGTTCATCCCGCTCATGCCATTCTCCCCCGACAACGACAATCTCCGTTCTCTCCTTGACCGGGGCGAAACGGTTCGTCTTGAATGCAAGGCGGCGCGCGGAGGTTTGCCAGTCGACATCGGCGAGCGGTCCGGCTCCGGCCTTTGCAATTTGTATGCCGTATGGCGAAAATCGGGACAACCGGTTCCGACGCTTCGAGAAGGTTTCGATCCTGACCGGACGACACTCGAAATCGACTTCGAACGGGCAGCGGAGAGTCCATCGGGGCAAGGCACCATTTCAAGGACGGAGTCGGGGCCAGAGTCGGGGCCAGAGTCGAGGCCAGAGTCATGGCCGGAGTCATGGCCGGAGTCATGGCCGAAGTCATGGCCGGAGTCATGGCCGAAGTCGAACGAGAACAAGATTCTGTCACTCGTCTGGTTTGGGGAGATGGCCAAGCGCGAGCTGGCCGCAAAACTGAAGGTGTCGCCCGACTCCAATTCTTTGGAATCTGCCATTATTTCCCTTCTTTCCTCCGGCCTAATGGAAAGAACCATTCCCGACAAACCCCATTCCCGCTTCCAGAAATACCGCCTGACCGACAAGGGCCGTGCCGCGCTTGCAACCCGGACCGTAAAGTCGTAGAATCCGCCCGCGTTACGAACTACACGGAGAAATCCGCCACCCAGCACCCCTTGACCACAACCTAACCGCTTGCTAACTGCAAGAGTCGTCTGCTCGAATCCGTGGAAAGATTTTGTGTGACGACACGAAGCAGGAACGCGCGCACCAGCGCGCTTTCTTTCACGTGTTTCACACAGGGCCATTTTCCACGGAGCCCGAGCAGAGACACCGGAGGAAGGCGCGTTCTTTTTGCCTTTGCGTTGGAATCCGGAACCTCAAACCAACCACAAGGCAGAAGAAAGAGTCGAACCATGGACCATCGAAACGCAGAGGAAATTGCAAACGAGGCTATCGCGCGAATTAAGGAACGTCTTACTGACGAAGTGTTTCTCACCATCCAAAACGACCGTCAGCTGATGGCCGATTTTCTGCATGAAGTGGAAGCTTGCGGATGGAAGGCAGTAAACCAAAGGATTGGCAGGACCGTGAAGACGGCGTTTCCGGGGATTGAGAACAAGAATCGTTGCCGCACCCCGGAAAGCGTCATCCTCCAGTCGTTCACAGAATTCGAATAAGGAGCCAGCCGACATGAACAAAATCGACTTTTCATGCCCGAAATGCGGTTGCGAGTCGACTTCGAGATGCTCCCTTGGCATGTTCGACGGACTTGGAACCGGCCACTATGTCTGGTGGGGAATCTCCCTCGTTCTGATTGTCATCACGCGAGGTGCGTTTCTTGTGATGTTCGTTGTCTTGGAGTTCGTGTCGCTTTGGTTTCGTTCACAGACCAACAAGAGGGATGCGAAGGGGAAGTGGGTCATGAAGTGTTCACGCTGCGGGACGCGATTCATGGTCGACAATCCTGATCCAACTGATTGGAGCCAGGATTCCGTTGTTGACAAAGTCTTTGACTATAACAAGCACTACATGATGGCAACGGATTCAAACACGGTGCTTTTGGACGGAGAGAACATGGTTGCAGGATTCGGTCTGTCTGTTTTCAAGCCTTCCAACGCCGCCATGCCGTATGCCCTTACCGTGACGGATCGGGCATTGCTTCTGGCAAATGCCGAAGAATGCATTCGGATCCCGAAGTCGGAAATCACGGAAATCAAGTTCAAATATGGGCTTGGCCTTCCCGGACTAACCGTAAAAAGCCATTCAAAAACATGGAGATTTCAGGCGTATGGAATCATCGGCGCAGGAATGGAACGTCGTCGCCAATACATGGAACTTCTTCCTTCATGGTTGAAAAGTTCGGCAGTTGCGATGATGCCGCAAGGACCTTGTTCCGTCCGGCTTGTTGGAGTTCCGCCAGAAAAGAAAATCGAGGTCATAAAGGCGATCCGGGAAAGCTCCGGTCTGAGCCTCTTGGAGGCGAAAAACATGTCGGAACATCTGGGCACGATTATTGTTTCGTCCATTTCCGAAGAGGCGGCAAACGGCATCGTCGCCGCATTGCGCAATGCCGGTGCGGATGCCGTTGTCGAAGGAGTTCCGAGCTCTTTCCCGTCTGTGTCGGATTCGGAGGAAAGGGCACCGTGATCCGGCTACTCCGTGACGGCGTAGCCGCCATTGGTTTTGCAGGGATCCTCTCTTCCGCCTCCGCCGCCACGTTTCGATGGTCGGCGGAGGTTTCGGTGCTGGACATGGCTCCGCGGCATGGCGTCACCGCCTTCATTCTCTGCGACGGCGTCGTGGCCGACCGGATCGAGTTCGCCGATCCGGAAATTGCAAGCCGGTCCGATTCCAGCTCTGGACTCGATCATGACGACTTCCATCCGACGTCCTTCGCCGCGATTTCCGGCGAAACATCGCTTGATGGCTTTTCCGACGGTGCCGAATTCGATCTTGTGGTGAAGGCGAGGATCGACATGCTCGCGGAAGAACGCGACTGGTTCGACATGGCGGCCAATCCGTTTGTCCTAGGTGAAAGCGCGGAACCGCATGCGTTTCTCCTGTCGTGCGGCGTCGCATACTACACGGACGCGCTGGCCGAACGAGGCGGAGGCTGGACGACTACATCTGCAGTCCCCGAACCAGGTTCCGCCGCGCTGGTCCTGACCGGACTCTTGGCGCTGGCAAGGAGACGCCCCCGGGCAAGAGAGGCTTTACGGTCGTTTCCAACGGGGGGGAGTTAAGGGGGCAGATTCCATAAAGTCTGTCTTGAAACCCCCCCGCGCTTTGCGCGGTGATACAACGCCCAGTCGGCGTTCCGTGCGCACGCACGGGGCGTCAGATGAACATCGACATGTAGTGCGGAAGCGTGACCTTCTTGCCGAAGCGGCCGACATTTCCGTTGACGAATTTGAATCCGGCCTCGATCAGGAGTGGAAGTCAAGCGACAATGCAACTTTTGCGCCAAGAGAATTTAAATTATTGCAACTTTTGCGCCGGCTGTTCTTTGGCACTTTACAACTTATGCGAAGCTGAAAGCGCCGTAATCAGACCGACGGCCACTTTCGCGGGGTAGAACGCACAGCGGGGAAAGAGGTGCCCGGTCTTTTCGACCGAATCGACGCCCGGCCGACTCGACCGAGACGGCCTCCATCCGCTTCGCATCCCGAAGGCGACCGAAGCGCGACTCGGTCGATTCGGTCGTGTCGGTCGTGTCGTCGCACGGCGCCGTGGCGGGGTGCGCACCCCGCCACGCGCAACCGCCTTTGCCAGATGTCGCGAATTGAGGTAGAATTCGGGCCATGATCGAAACCTACCTCTTGCGCGACCTGGCGGAAATCGACCGGTGCGGCTCGTTCACGGCGGCGGCGAAGGCGCTCTTCGTCTCGCAGCCGGCGCTGAGCCGCGCCATGCAGAAGCTCGAGTCGCAGCTCGGCGTCGAGCTCTTCGTGCGCGGAAGCGCCCGGACCGCGCTCGGACCGCTCGGACGCCTCGCGGCGGAGCACGCGCGCGTCGTGCTCGCGGCGATGGACGGCTTCGAGGCCGCGGTGCGCGAGGCGGACCGGGCTCGGCGGGTGCTGCGCTACGGCTCCATCGCGCCCGCCCCTGTCTGGACGCTCGGCCCCGTTTTCGCGCAGACGATTCCGGGGCGCGAGGCGGAGGCTGACGTGCGGGAGACGGAGGAAGAGCTGCTGGCGGCGCTAGGGGAGGGGAGAATCGAGGCGGCGGTACTCCTGAGGACGCCGCCCGGACCGGACTGGCGCGGGCGGCCCTTCCTGCGCGAGCATCTCTGCGTGACGCTCCCGCCGGTACACCGGCTCGCGCGGCGCAAGGCGGTCTCCTTCGCCGATCTGGCGGGCGAGACCTTCGTCCTGTTCGGCAAGGTCGGGTTCTGGCTCCCGCTCTGCCGCGCGAAGATTCCTCGGGCCACGTTTCTGGAGCAGGGGACGCTGGAGGCGACGCGCAGCATCGTCGCGAACTCCGACCTGCCGGCATTCTTCACCGCCGTCGCCGCCTCGCGCGTCCCCGCGCCGGAGGGGCGGGTCGTCGTCCCGATCCGCGACCGCGAGGCAACCGCGCTCTACCACTTCGTCGTCCCCGCCTCCCGCGCGGACGACTTCGAGCCCGTTTTTGCCGCGCTTCCCGGTGCCGACCCGGACAATTAGGCCTGTTTTGCCCGGCGGGGAAGTGCAATCGCAACGAGAACCGCGACGAGCAGGATTCCCTGGTAGTAGAGCCGCCCGATGAGAGGAATCGCTCCGACGGCAACGCCCGCGCCAGCCGCGAGAGAAACCGCCATCAGCAGCTGCGCGCCGTAGGGAATGACGCCTTGCAGGATGCAGGAACCGGTGTCGAGCACGCTCGCC
Source organism: Verrucomicrobia bacterium UBA6982 (assembly GCA_002448475.1). Taxonomy (GTDB): domain Bacteria; phylum Verrucomicrobiota; class Kiritimatiellia; order RFP12; family UBA3636; genus UBA3636. The sequence continues at coordinate 2,685 of DJYI01000127.1, read as the reverse complement.
ACCCGCTCAGGCTTGGCGCCGAAGCGATCGCCGAGAGCCTTGGCGACGGGGCCTGCGATGATGATCGCGACGGTGTTGTTGGCCGTGAAGAGGTTCACGGCGAACACGAGAACGAGGATGCCGAGTTCGCAACCGCGCACGCCCCGCACCGCGGAGCCGATTTTGACCATCAGCCAGTCGATGCCCCCGTTGTGCCGGATAAGGCCGAGCAGGCCGCCGGCAAGCAATGCCACGATGAGCGTCTCGCTCATTCCGAGCGTTCCCTTGCCCACGAGGTCGAGAGCCCCCCAGAAGTCGATGCGTCCGAGAGCGATGCCGAGGACGGCGGCGAAGAGCGTCCCGCCGAAGAGAAGGGCCATGACGTTCAGCCCAAGCAGCGCGAGGGCGAGAACGAGCGCGTAGGGGAGCACAAGGACGCATTCGCGCCAGCCGACCGGCGCGCCGGCGAGTTCGGCGGAGCCACGGCCGAGAACCGCGTAGAGCGCCAAGGCCGCAAGCGCGGCCGGCATCACGATGCGGAGGTTGGCCAGAAACTTTGCGCGCATCCGGATGCCCTGCGTCCGTGTGGCGGCGATGGTCGTGTCGGAGATCAGCGAGAGGTTGTCGCCGAACATCGCGCCGCCCACGACGGCTCCGACCATCAGTGCGGGGTCGGCACCAAGGGGCCCGACGAGTCCGGCCGCGATTGGAACGAGCGCCGCGATCGTGCCGCAGCTCGTCCCGATCGCGAGCGAGACGAGCGACGAGACGAGGAACATGCCCGCGAGCATGAAGCGCGCCGGGACGAGGGCCTGGGCGATGGCAACGGCGGCGTCCACGGCGCCGGAACCCTTCGCGATCGTGGCGAACGAGCCGGCCAGGATGAACACCATGCACATGATCATGATGTTCGGCTCGCCCATTGAGGCGGCGTAGCTGTCGATTTTCTCCGAAAGCGTCTTCGGGCGGCCGAGGAAGAGCGCCGCCGCCGATGCGATGACGAAGGCGATGGGCATTGGAACCCTGTAGAAGTCGCCGGCCTGCAGCGAGAGGCCCAGGTAGAAGACGACGAAGACGAGGAAGGGAATCAGGGCGTGGCCGTTCGGCCGGATGGGGTTGGAATCGTTCATGGCATGCGTTGAATGGAAGCTGGATGTCCTATTCGCTGAGTGTTTTTGTTTCGGGATGCCGCCCACGATGCGCTCAGGTCTCTTGCGAAAAGGCAGGGCGGGCCTGGAACTCCGGTTTGTGCGCGTGTTTCATGGAGCGGGAGAAATGCCCTGGATGATGCCGAGCATGCCGGTGGCGGCGATGTCGTCGACGATCTTGCCGTCTTCGTCGAAGACGTAGAAGTTCATCACGGAGGTCGAGAATCGGCGGCCGTTGGGCTCGACGCCCGTAAAGGGCGCCTTGCCCGTGAACGAGCCGGAGCAGGTCCAGCGGACGGCGACGGTCTTTTCGTCCGCGACCATGTCCTCGAGCTTCCAGTGCACGTCCGGGAAGCTTTCGCGCATGAGCGACACGACGGAAAGATATCCCTCCGCGCCGTGGAGCGGCTCCGGCGAGACGGGCGTCGCGAAGGCGGCCTTTTCGGAGATGAGCTCGCGTCCGAGCGCGAGGTCGTTCTCGTTGATGCACGTCTCGAAGCGGCGCATGGCGGCCTTGTTGCGTTCGATGCGCTCGATGCGGTCGGCGACGGGCGTGGCGGACATGGCGGAATCTTCGCGCCGGAACGCGCGGACGATCCGCCCGATGTACATCGTGTGGACGCCGGCCTGGAAGTTGGCGTAGAGGGACTTCGGGACGTCGCGCATGCCCTCCGCCTCGAACGGTGCGGCATACATCAGTTCGCATTCATAGACCGTCTGAGCCTCCTCGTAGTATGGCGTTCCGTTGTCCGTGTAGGCCAGATGCAGACCCAGCGCGGCGGCCTTGTCGCCGTCGCGGCCGCTGTGGCGTCCCATGTAGGCGAGGATGCGAGCGTCCTTTTCCTTGTCGAAGGCCATGACCGTGAAATGCGTGGCGCCGTCCATGAACTTCTTCGTGTGGCGAGACTCGGCCACATAGACTGTCAGGGCATCGTTGCGGCCCCAAAGCGTTCCGAGCGCGCCCCAGCCGATCGTCATGGCGTTGCTCTTGTCGCGGTCTCCGGCGCACAGCAGCATGCCGCGGCCGGTGAAGACAGTGAAGGGATTCTCCGAGAACTCCTTCTTCACGTCGAAGTCGCGGAATGCGGGCGGCGTTTCGGCGGAGGAGGCGGAAAGGAACATCGCCGCGAGGGCGGCGGCGAAAACCGGGAGGAGGTCGTTTTTCATGGCGTTGGCAATCGTGGTTGCGATTGCGCCCGAAGTCTATCATGCGGTGCCGTTTCGGGCAAGCGCCGCGCCGGTTCAGGCATGTCCCCCATTTTTTTCGAAGGCATCCGCCGCGGGCTGGATGGCGCACGGTTCCCAAAGGCGTCCGGGATTATCAAGCCGCTTTGTCGCACCCACTTTGTTTTCAAGGGATTTCGAAAACTGTGGGATCGTCTGTCCCACGTTTTTGGCGATAAGCCTAGATGGGGGGTGTGACCAAACTTTGTCAGAACGCAAAGGACGCAATCGCGCTGGCCGATGTGGCCTGGGCCTCGCCCAGTTGAAAGGTTGAAAAGTCTTTTGCGACTAAACAACCTTCAACCCTTCAAACTTCCTTGGTTGCTATCGCTCA
>DJYI01000109.1:12904-18456 GCA_002448475.1 Verrucomicrobia bacterium UBA6982 | reverse complement strand
GCAAGACTCGGATTTGCGAGACTCAGACGGCGACGCGGCGCAAGACTCGGATTTGGAGGTTTCAGGCGAATTTGAAATGGCGGAGACCTTCTTAAGGAAAATCCCCTTCATTGTCCACAGCTTCGCCTCGTCGCAACCGAGGGCTAGGGCGTCGTCGATGCGGGCGAGCGCCTCGGCCCAATTGCCGCGCATGGACGCGATTCGGGCGAGTTCGACGAACGACTCCTTCTTGTGCGTGAGGCGCCAGGTGCAGCGCCAGAAGAGATCTTCAGCGCGATCAAGGTCTCCAAGGTGCCGCTCGACGAGCGCAAGATAGTATTCCGGGGCGGCATCGAGCGCCCTGGTGTGGTTCTGCGTGGCTCTGGCGACAGCCCGCTCCAGATACGGTTTTGCGGCGGCGAACGTCCCCCTCTTCGCGAGACGAACTCCCATGGCGAGGTTGGCGCGGGAATACTCGGGATCGATTTCAAGGGCGCGCTCGTAATACGGAACGGGATCCACGAGCCCGTTGTGGAACTGGTCAAGCCGGAGTCCAGTCTCGTAGGCGAGTTCGGCGGAGGTGTATTCGGCCGGCGGCCTTGGATTGGCGACCTTCGGAGGAAGGGGCTCGCGCGGATCTGGGCCAACGGGAGTGTAGGAGAGCCAGACGGAGCCGGAAGCGTCGGCGATGGAGGCGGTGAAGGCCTGATCTGGGAGTTCGGCCGGAACATCCACGATCTTGCGCCATGGAGCGTCGGGGCCGATCGACACCCCGTCCTCCCTGAACACGATCTCCCCTGACGGCGCGCCGCCGCCAGGCCGCGCGGCAGCGCCGGCGCCGGAGTTTTTCGTCACAAGGACCGTGCATCCCTGAAGCTCGCGGGTCGAATGGAAGCCGACGAGGAGGCGACCGTCGTCGCGGCGCTCGACATTCACGGCGCCGTCGATAGTGACGTTCTTAACTCCGCCAATGCCCTTCACGGGGAACCAGAACTGCTCGACCTTTCGCGTCTCATACGGGGCGATCCACGAATAGTCGGGCTGGTTGTCACTCCAGCATCCGACCATCAGTTCAAGATAAGGTCCGTCGGAATCCGTCAGCACCTTGTCCCAGACATGAGCCTCAGGGAAATTGCCCCACAGGAAAAACTTCTTGCCCACGGTGACGTGGCGGTTGGAGACATGGACCGTGCCGCACTCGCGGTCGTGGTCGTAGCCGGCCATCCACGCGTTGCCGGGATCCATCCCGAAAATGGAGCGCGACTCGATCGTGAAGTTGCGCCACCACGACAGATCCATCTCCCCCTCGATGTCATCGGCATACTTCGAGCGCTGGGACGGAAGCAGTTCCATTTCCTCCTTGCGGGGACCGATCGGATAGTGCGTCCAGTAGTTCTTGTGGTGGTCGAAGCCCAGATGCATCGAAGGCGGGAACTGTATCTGGTAGCCGTCGCCGCAATGCACGGAAACATTGGCCCAGTAGATCATCGACTCGATCCACGGCCCCCGGTTCATGAACACATTCTCGGCGCGCAGCGCGGCGCGATCCGGCATGAGCGAAAGACCGACCGTCCATTTCAGGCGGCGCCGAAGCTCCGTCTCGCCGATCCAAATGCGCGGAGCGCCGTCGGGGCCCACGGCGGAGCGCCAGTCGATCGGCATGGCGGTGGTCGCGCGATGGTGATGCGGGAAGTTCCACTCCACGCCGCCGGAAATCCACGCGCCAAGCATGCCTATCAGGGCCGGCTTGATCACGTGCTGGCGGTAGAAGGTCTCGTAGCCAGTCTGCTTGTCGGTAAAATTCAGCAGGTGGCCGCCATGCTCCGGAAGAAGCCCGAGGTGGAACCACTTGTTCTCAAGGACGAGATACTTGTAGGTTTCGTCGGCGCGCGCGTCGTGCAGGACGTCCTGCATCGGATACGGATACACGCGGCCCTGCGCGCCCTGATAGACGCGGCCAGTGTAGAAAATCGGGATCTTGTCGTATCCGCCAGGGGCGTATGTGGGGAGAACGACGGATTCTTCGCGGAAAACGGACGGGATGTGCGCTGTTTGCATTGCTCGACGAGTGTTATTGTTGACGAACGCCTCGGATGATAGCCCGAAAGAATCCGTTGGAACAATCCTATCGGGCAAAAATCAAGTTCTGGATCGCGCAAAATCGCGCCACTGGCTCATGGTCATGCCGGTGCGGGACGCGAAATGGCGCTTGAAAAAGGCCCCGGAGGCGTATCCGCATTCCGAGACGATCAGGAAAACGGGCTTGTCCGTGTCGCGCAGCAGCTCGCAGGCGCGGTTGAAGCGCACGTCGAGAATCTCCTCAAGGATCGTGCGCCCTGTCGCCTCGCGGAAGCGCAGCGTCGCGAGCCTGCGCGAGCATCCCATGGCGCGCGCCACGTCGTCCACGCCGAATCTCTCGCGCAGGGCGCCCTCCCGTATCGCCTCCAGCGCCCGCCGCACGCGGAAACCGCCGCCGCCGCACCGAAGAATGCGTGTGGAATCGCGGCGGACAAGGCGCGACGGCCCGTATGTCTCCACGACAGGCCCAAGTCCGCCGGAGTCGATCTCCCGCGCCAGCATCGCCGCCAGGCGGAAACCTGCGCTCGCGAAGTCCGGCTCAACGCTCGAAATGCCAGGCGCTCCGGACTCGCAGTAAAGCTCGTCGTTATCGACGCCGCACAGGGAGATGTCCTCCGGAATGCGCAGGCCGACGGAACGGGCGGCGTTCGCGACCATGCGGGCCTCGCAGTCGTTGGCGGCGAGAATCGCGCACGGACGCGCCAGCGAGGCAAGCCACGAGGGAAGATCGCCGCCCTCAAACTCGGCGAAAGGCAGCCCCCGTCCACGCGCCGCCTCGCAGAAGGCCGCCGCGCGCTCGACACTCCAGAAGGCAGCCCTGCGAGGCCCGACGAAGGCGCATGAGCTGCGACTTGTTCCAGGCGCGAGAAGTTCCGCCGCCGCAAGACGGACAGTAGCGGCCGAATCGTGCAGGACGCAGGGTCTGCTCTCGCTCGGCCGGGCCGGGTCCTGATCGAGATAGACTGCGGGCAGGGCGCCGAAGGTGCGGTCTGGCGGACTCCCGGAGGCGTTTGCCCGATCGACAAGACACCCAACCGGACGCCAGAGCGCCAGAGCCTCGCGAATCGAGGACTCCGTAGCGCCGGACTCCCCGCCCTCCACCACCTGCACCAGCCAGTCGCGCTCCTTGGCGAAGCGGAACGCGCCCGCCAGCTTCACGCGCCACGACTTGCGGCTGGTCGATTGGAAGAAAAGAACGACATCCATGCGCCGACTCCGGGTTTTCCGCCGCCGAGACTACCACGGAACCCCGCCGCGCTCAACTGGAGGCGCACGGAGCGGAAGCGCTCCCCCCGCGGCCAAAAATCTTCTTGCGCGGAGCGGCGTTTTCGGGCATACTGCGGAGCACCGCTTGACGAATGAAAAAGGATTATGCAACCGGAGTCGCCCCCGAAGGCGACTCCGCCGTGTGGGCGCGGATTTCCAGAACGTCCGCGCGCGCACCAGACGACGCCGGCACCGGCGCTCCCCCGGCGCCGCGCCGGGGGGAGCGTCTCACGCTCGTCATTCCGGTCGCCGATGTCCTTTTGCGCGCCGAGCGTCTGCCCACTTCCGATCCGGAGGAAATAGCCGCGATCGCGGCAAACCGCATGGAGGCGGAGTCTCCGCTCGAACCGGACGAAATGGTCTTCGCGCACGAAGTTCTGGAGACATCGGGCGACGAATCGCTGGTGCTGTGCGCGGCCGCGCCGGTCTCCGCGTGCAACAGGGCGCTGGCGGCGGCAACAGGATCGGACTCCCCGTCCGGGGCCGCCCTCGTGGCGCGCGTCGATTGCGCCGCTTCGGGGCTGGCCCGCTCGCTTGCCGCGGCCGGGCTTTCCGCGGCGTCCGGACGCCAGCCAGTTCTAGCCATGGACGGCGGCCGCGCGGCTCTCATCGTGCTGGAGGACGGTCGCCCGATTCTGGCCCGCGCGGCCGGAGCTCCGGCCGCTTTTGCGCAGACGCTCCGTCTCGCGCTAATGCAGGCGGAGATGTCGTGCGGCCCTGAACGCTCCGCCGCCCCGCTGCTTTGCCTGGCCACTGGGCCTGAATGGGTCGCCGCCGCACAGGCCGCGGCATCGGCCTCGGGGCGGGAGTGCGAGACGCCTCCGCACGAGGCGCAAATCCCTTCGGCGGCTTTCGGCGCAGCGCTGCGCACTCTGGAGGGGGCTTCAGGCTCAAGCCAGCGGCATGGCGGCGGCGGCGCGCTCGATCTCTTCCCGGCGCCATGGAGCGCCGCGCTTGACGAGAGGCGATACAGGCGGACTTTCATCGCATGCTCAGCGGCCGCCCTCGTCGCGTGGGCCGCGCTCGTCGGCGCGCTCTGGGGCTGGCCTGCCGCGCTTGGGGCGCGTCAGGCGGCGCTTCAGCGCGAAGTGGACGCCCTCGCCCCGCGCGAAGGGGCTGTGCGGCAGGTGCGCGAGCGCATAAGGCTCATAGACAGATATTCGGACAGGACGTTTTCGCCGCTGGAAATACTGCGCGAGATTTCGCTCGCCCTTCCGGAGGGAGTCACGCTCAAGCAGATGGCCTACGAGGCGGCGCGCCGCGAATGCACCGTGGAGGGCGAGTCGCGCGGCTCGGCGCCGGCATACGACTTCTCCAACAGGCTCAAGAGCTCGCCCCTGCTCGCCCGCAACGACATCGTCTCGGGGCCGACGGAAAACCGCAACACGGGCAAGACGAACTTCCGCATCCGCCTTTCGTTCGCCGCGCCGGAGGACGGCGAAGGCGGCGGCGCGGCACCGGGCGGCGAAGCCCAGGGAGGGTCGCGATGACGCCGCTGTCACGCCACGATCAGGCGCTGCTCGCCATCACCGTCGGCGTCGTTCTCTTCGGCTCCGTCGGGGCCCTGGCCGGACGCCGCGCCGAAGTCATTCGCGAGAAGAGGAACGCCGTTGCGGCTCTGCGCGAACGGGCCTTTCTGCAGAAGCAGCTTGTAGAGGCCGAGCCGCTGTGGCGGGCGCGCTACGAGAAAGTGCAGGACAAGATGCCCGTGTTCGTGCCTGGCGAGCAGGTCGAAACGCACTGGCTCGCCATAATGGACGACGCCGCCGCGCGCCACGGCCTGCGCATTCTCCAGCGCTCCGTGCGCGAGGAAACGCCCGTCGCTGGCGTTTTCGAGCTTCCCATAGAAGTGCGCTCGTGGGAGGGCACTCTCGAAGCGCTCGTAGATTTCGCCGCCGACCTGGACTCGCGCGGCGCGATGCTCGAGATACGCGACCTGCGCGTCTCGACGATTCCAAACCGCCAGGGCTACCTCAAGGGCTCGTTCACCCTCTCCTGCGCCTACATGCGCGCCGAAGACGGGCGTTCGGCTCTCGCTGAGTCCGAGAATCCAGATTCCGACGGCCAATGAAAATTATGTCGCGATCTCCATTTTTTGCCACAATTTGCTCGCTATGCCTCGCCGCGGCGCTCTTCGCGCCGGCGGCGGACACCCCGCCGTCGCCCCCCGGCATCCGCAGGCCGACCATCCCCGGACGGGCGGCGAGCGCCGCCCGCGCCGGCGGGGC
>DJYI01000109.1:0-12840 GCA_002448475.1 Verrucomicrobia bacterium UBA6982 | reverse complement strand
CGGGGCGCGCCCCGCCGCTCCTTCCGGAAAATCGGGGTCGGCGCAGCAGAAGGCCGTCACGCAGCCGGACGGCCACGGCGCGATGCCCCTCATCCCCTACGACGAAAACCCGAACGCGCTCAACTTCCAGGACGCCTCGGCTGATCTCGTTGTTACGGAATACGCGATGCGAACGCACCGCACGGTCCTGAAGGCCCCCAACGTCCCGCAGACCACGATCACTCTGCGCACCACGCCGGACGTGGAGCTTTCCGACGAACAGTATCTGCGCGCCATTCGCGAGGCGCTTTCGCTCGCCGGAATCGTCCTCAAGGAGGAGGGCGACGCCTTCCTGCGCGTCCTGCCGCAGTCCGAGGCCGGAACCCACGGCCTCAAGCCCGCATACGCCGACGAGCACGGCAAATACGAGGACGACCCCGAGGACGGCCGCTTCGTGCAGAAGATGGTCGAGCTCAAATACATCGGCATTGACGAGGCCCAGCCAGTCGTGAACGCCCTCATGCGCCCCGGCGCCAAGGTGCAGACGATCGAGCGCACGAATTCCATTCTCATCACCGACGCGTCGGAGAACGTGAACCGAATCGTCGAAGTTCTCCAATACATGGACAAGCCCGTGATCGCCCGCGAGGAGTTCTTCACGCGCCACATCAAATTTGCCAAGGCCGCAGATGTAAAGGCCCGCCTCGACGAGATTGTCACGCAGGCCCAGAACGACGAAGGCGGCAACACGAAAAAGCCCACTGCCGCCGTCGAGTCCCGCCAGAGCGGCGCTCCCGGAATGGAGCGCCGCCAGCTCCCGCCCGGTGTCACTTTCCGCAATCGCCGCGATCGCGACGAAGACTCAACGCCCACCACGCCCGAAAGCGTCGCCTCGCTCGTCGCCGAAGCCGCAAAGGGCGTCATACGCGGCAAGGTCGCCATCATCGCAGACGAGCGCACGAACAAGCTCATCGTCCTCACGCGCCCGGAGAACATGGCGTTCTTCGACACGATAATCCCGGAACTGGACGTCGAGACGGCCCCTGAGACGCTCGTGGACGTCTATCGTCTCGAACACGCCGTAGCCGAGGACGTGGCGTCGCTCCTGAACGACCTCATCGGCAAGTCCAAGCCGTCGGACAGCGACGCCAAGCCCGGCTCCGGATCGCGCTCCAAGAACGGCGACAGGGATTCCTCCTCCTCGTCATCCTCGGACCGCCCGCAGCGCGCCGCATCCGCGCAGGCGTCCTCCTCCGGCGACGCCTCCCGCACACGAATCGGCCAGCTTGACGCCGACAGCATCTCGATTCTTTCCGACGAGCGCTCCAACTCGCTCATCGTCATGGCCCCGGCGGCGGACATGCCGTCGCTGCTTTCCATCATCCAGAAGCTAGACATCCAGCTCTCGCAGGTCGTCATTGAGACGGTGATCCTTGCGATCACCTTCAAGGACTCGCAGGAAACAGGAATGGACTGGGTTCAGCGCGCAATGCTGGACGGGACGGGCAAGGACGGCCCGAAGCTCGCCTTCGCAACCTCAGGAGGCGGCGGCAGCGGCACCCCGATGGCCACGGCGACGCTGACGACGGTCGATTCCGTTCCGAAGGCATCGGGCGTGAACGCCTACTTCACGGTGTTCGACTGGAACACGGACATAATTTTGCGCGCCGTCCAGAACGACTCCAACGCCCAGATCATGTCGTCTCCGAAGATCACCACGATGGACAACAAGGAGGCCACGTTCGAATCCACCGAGCGCATTTACTGGAAGGGGGAGGAGACGCACTACGCATCCTCCGACTACACCTCTCAGAGCATCAAGAGCGAGGACATAGGCATCAAGCTCACGGTCACGCCGCGCATCAACAACAAGGGCTACATCACGCTCACGATCGAGCAGGAGATCCAGAGCAACGACGGATACACGGAGCTCAACGGCTCGCAGTATCCGCTCCTGAACACGCGCAAGATGGGCGCCGACCTGGCAGTGCAGAGCGGGGAAACGGTCGTCCTCGGCGGCCTGGCGCAGAATTCGGTCTCCAAATCCACAACAAAGGTCCCGATCCTCGGCTCTATTCCCCTGCTTGGATGGCTTTTCCGGCATGAGACCGACGAGCAGAACCGCACGGACATCGTGGTGTTCCTCACGCCCCGGGTTCTGGACACCCCGGCGCAGATGGAGGACGACGCCCGCAACACGAAGGCGTCGCTCGAAACCCGCGGCGTCTGGGATCCGATGTGGAGCTCCTCGCGGCTCGCCGATCCGATAAGCGAGGAACACGCGAGGACAGTGCTTTCCCGCGCGTCGAACACCGTGACGCGCGCCCGCTATCCCATGACAGGATATCTCACCGGACTGAACCGCCCCGACATGCTCGCCGAAGGCGAGGAGGCGAACGGACCGATCCAGGAGGCGATCGACCGCGCCGCAGAAGACGGCTCCGTGCCATACGTCCACTTCAGCGCCGTTGACGCCGCGACGCGCCTGAAGGCCGCGAATTTCAACGTGACCGAAGAACGCAGATCCACGGCGCCGGAAAAGACCGAGGCGCATGAGCCCGCGAAATCGGCGGACGCGACCGAGGCGGAGAACGAGGCGGAGAACGAGGCGGAGGCAAACGGAACGACCGAGGCCCCAGCGGCAACCGAGCAGCCAGATGCGCAGGGCGCCGCGCTCACCGCCGCCGACGAACACGCCGAGGAACATCTGGAAAACAAAGTGAATCTGTCGGAACCGGAATTATGAAAGACGAAGTCAAGAGCAGAATCGACGCCATCGTCAAGGCGCTCGACGGCAAGAAGGCCGAGGACATCAAGACATACGACGTGAAGGGCCGCTCCTCCGTTACGGACGCCACCGTCGTGGCGACTGCCACGAGCGCCCCGCACCTGCGCGCCCTCTCGGTCGCCGTCGAGCGCGCAATGCGCGAATCGTTCGGAGAGGGAGCCCGCGTCTCCGGCGACGCGGAGAGCGCCTGGATCGTGCTGGACTATTTCGACGTGATGGTCCACCTCTTCCTTCCCGACGCCCGCGAGTATTACGACATTGAATCCATGTGGAAGCACAGTTGAAAAGTTGAAAAGTTGAAAAGTTGAAAGGCGGAAGGCGGAAGGGTTCAGGAGAGCAGTGGCTGGCAAGGAACTGAAGTGGCGCGCGGAATACTGCGCCGTCTCGGCGGTCGGCGCGCTGGCGCGGACTCTGCCGCTTCCGGCCGCGCAGTGCCTCGCGTGGGCGCTTGCGCGCCTTGCGCACTCAATTTTCATGCGCGGCCGCCGCGACGAGGCGCGCCGGCGCATCCGCCTTGTGATGGGGCCGGACTACCCGGAGCGCGATGTCCGCTGCGCGGCGTGGCTTTCCCTGCGCAACACGGCATTTAACCTGGTTGACATGATGCGCATCCGCCGCATGGACCTGGACGCGCTGCGCCGCCTCGTGCCGCAAACGGACCAATGCATCGCGCATCTTCGCGAAGTTCTCGCCTCCGCCGACGGACGCGGCGTGGTGCTTGCGCTTCCGCACTGCGGCAACTGGGACCTGGCCGGCTCCATTGTCGAGCTTTCCGGACTTCCGATCTTCAGCGTCGCGGCGCGCCAGCGCAACCCGCACATGAACCGCCTCATGAACAAAATGCGCGAAGGACACGGAATGGCCGTGCTGGAACGCGACGGCGGCCCGCGCGTTTACATGGAAATGCTGCGCAGGCTGAAGCGCGGCGAAGTGTTCGCAATTCTTCCCGACACGCGCTCGCGCACCCCCGGGATAGAGGTTCCATTTCTAGGCGGCGTCGCGAACCTTGCGCGCGGAATGGGGCTTCTGGCCTGTCAGACAGGCGCGCCCGTCCTCCCGCTCGTCATGCGCCGCGTCGCGTGGCGTCGCTTCGAGATCGAATTCTTCCCGGCGCTGCGCGCGGACCCCGCCGCACCGCGCGACGACGAGGAGGCGCGCCTCACGCGCGAAACCATCGCCCGGTTCGACAGCGCGATCCGCGCCGATCCCGGGCAGTGGTTCTGGTATAACAAGCGCTGGGTGCTGGACCCTGTCTAGCGTCTCGTCCTAAAGCGACATTCCGCCATCGACCGAAATGTCGGCGCCTGTCACGTAGGAGCAGGCGTCGGAACAAAGCGCGAGAACGATGCCGGCGCAATCCTCGGCCCGGCCGAAGCGCCTTGCCGGAATGCTCTGGCGGAGAGAGTCGGCGAAGGACTTATCGGAAAGAATTTTCGCGTTGCGGTCCGTTTCGATCACGCCTGGCGTCACGGTGTTCACGGTGACGCCCTTGGCCGCCCACTCCCGGGCCGCGGTCAGCATCAGGTTCTTCTGCGCCGCCTTCGTCGCGGCGTAAATCGCGAGACGCGGGGCGGGATGCCCCTGATTCACGCTTCCGATCGAGACAATGCGCCCCCAGCCCGACTCAGCCATGAGCGGGCCTAGGAGCTTCACGAGCTGAAAGGACGAACGCAGGTTCGTCTGAAACATCTTCAGAAACTCGTTGTCGTCGAAATCCTCGATCCTGCCGTAGCTCTGGACGGATGCGTTCAGCACGAGGATGTCCGGGCCGGCGGAGCCGGTCGCAAGAGAGGCGACATCGGCGGAGGAAGACAGATCGGCGACGAGCGCGCTCGCCGCGACGCCTTCCTTCCTGGCCTCCGCGACCGCCTCGCGCAGGGCGGGGGAATCGGTCGCCCCGTGGAACATGACCTCGGCCCCGGTGCGGCCGAGCGCGAACGCTATCGCGCGGCCTATTCCGCGCGATGATCCTGTGACCAGCGCGCGGCGACCGGAGAGATCGAACGGAGACTTCGGGTTCGCGAAGTTCATCAGAAATAGCCGCCCTTGTCTATGATCTCGGAAATCGTGTCCCCCTGGCGCACCCAGGAGAAAATGTCAACCTCGTTCTTCTCGATCCCCTCGGCGCGCTCCAGCACGTCGCAGGCGATTTCGCGCGGGATGCAGAGAACTCCGTCGATGTCGCCGAAGATGATGTCGCCGGGGCGGACCGTCACCTTGCCGACCTTGATCGGAACCTGGTAGTGCGTGATCATGCAGCGCCCGAGCGAACCGTTCGAAGTGCGGTAGCGGTAGAACACCGGGAAGTCCTGTTCGAGGATCTGCTTCGTGTCGCGAATGCCGCCGGCGATCACCGCGCCGCGAATTCCCTTGGTCTTGGCGGTTGCGGTCATGACGCCGCCCCAAAGCGAAGCCTCGACGTCCGACGAGGTGTCCCACACGACGACGCCCTCGGGCTTGAACTCGTCGAGCATCTGCGCCCGGAACGTCATTTCGCCCTCGATCATGACATTCGGCGCGCTCTTGACGGTGAACGCCTCGCCGCAGACAGTCATGTGGTCGCGAAGCGGCATGATGTCGCTCGGAAGATTCTGGTCAAGAAGCGTGAGCTCGCGCATCACGTCGTTGATCGCGCCGGTGTAGAGTTTCTCGTAACGTTCGCACAGCTCCCTGAGAGGAATGCGCAGCGGGCAGTCGGGAATGCGCTGGCGGGCCGCTATGAGTCGATCGAGCTTCATCAGGCCGGCCTCCTTGGCGCGGCCCTTCATGTCTTTGAGAGATGGCATGGCGTTTTGGTGTTGAAGTGCGGTCGGGAGGCCGCGGACGCGAAACGCGCCGCCACTTCGCCGAACCGCCGTCTTTCTACCCCACACCCCCGGCGAAGTCAAGCGCGGCGGCGGCAGCTTCAGGCGCCACCCCCGCGGCGCGGAGAGCCTTCTCCCGCGATGTCGCTCCCGAAACCACGGCGACGGCGCCCCTTGGAACTCCAAGAACGTCGGCCAGCCACTCGCAGAGCGTGGCATTGGCCCTGCCGTCCACCGGAGGGGCCGCGAGCCTCACCTTGAGCGCGTCGCCGTGGACGCCGGCGACCTCCGTGCGCGAGGCGCGGGGCACGGCATGGATGCGGACAAGGCACCCGCCCGCCGCCGCCGAGACCCACGGCGGAAGGCGACCGGCCGCGCCGGACGCGGCGGAACCGGTTGGAGCCGCCGCGCCAGAAGTCGCGGATGAGTTTCGCGATTTTCGGCCCATGGCGCAATCGGCGGCGAGACGGCTGCGTTCCCCAGTCCCGGAACTCCCGGCGCTAGACCGGGAACACCCAGTAGGAGAGGCGGTAGGTGCCGGGATGGATTCGATATTCGTCGCGCGTGTCGGGACCGCAGGAACAGGTGCCGAGTCCGCGCATCGCGGCGTCGAGGTAGAGCGTGACCTCTGGCTGCGGCACGAGTTCGGACGGGTGCTTGGCCGGGTCGAGGACCTCGTCAGGCAGGTGCGTGGCGTTGAATCCGAAGTTTCCTCCCTCCGCCTGGAACTGGAGGCCGCGGCCGCGCGCGTCGGTCAGCGTGAGCCAGCGGGTGTCGCAGTGGTGGCCGTGCTCCTGCGGCACGACGTAGGGGAAATACTGGTCGGAAACCGTGGATGCGAAGCTGCCGACGATGGCGCCGTCCTTGCGGTCGCAATAGGTCTCGAACGGCCCGAGTCCGAACCACGTGAGGTTCTCAAGCTCCTTCGGCAGCTTCATTCGCACGGCAAGACGCGGCAGGTCGTCGAGGCCCTTCGGCACAACGAACACATGGCGGCACAGAAGCGCCCCGGTCGGCTCCAGCCTGTAGTCGGCGCGATGCTCGACAGGCAGCGGGCGGGCCGCCACCGGGGAGTCCCCGGACTTCAGCGCGGCGGCGCAGTCGCGCGTGGTGGCGAAGCCCATGGGGTCCATGTCCGGCCCGACAGGAACGAAAAGCGAACGCGTCGCGACCGACACGGCCCCGCCCTTCTCCGGCTTCACCGCAAACGCGGTGCGTTCCTCTTCGAGCTTGTCGATGCCGAGCTTGCACCAGCGCCCCATCGCCTTCCAGAGGTTGCCGCGATCGCCGCCCTCGCGGGCCTTGATGCCGTCGTTGTCCGTCGGAGAGCGCCAGAGAGTGAACTCCGGCGCGCCAAGCAGCGCGGGCCGTCCATCCACTTCGAGGGCGCCAAGCGCTCCGTTTTCGGCGTCCAGCTTAAGCACGACGCGTCCGGCGGCGAGCGCGGCCGGGACGCCGTCCTTCTCCACGACTCCGACCTGCGCGCCTTCCTTCTCGACGAGAAGCAGCGCGCGCGGCAGGTCCTTTGAATTGTCCTCCGGAAGAGGCAGCGGCATCTGGTTCCAGGCGACCTGATGGCCGCGCGGGGCCCACTTCTCGTCGGCGCGAAGCGTCGCGGAGACGTATAGAAACGCCTCCTCGCCGGGGGCGAGCGACGGAAGGGCCTTCGGGTTCCATCCAAGAAGACGAACGATCGCGCTCCCCTGCGGCGGGACTTCGAGCGCGGAGACCCTGCCGGACGCAACGACATTGCCCTCGACCTGAACCTCCCACGTCGCCTCAAGCCACTCGGAGGCCGTGCGGAAGCAGTCGCGGTTCTCCACCGCGAGAAGGCCCTTTCCGGCGTTCGAGAGCGAGAACTCGACCGGCTGCTGCACGTGCTTG
The DNA here is from genome assembly GCA_002448475.1 of Verrucomicrobia bacterium UBA6982. Lineage (GTDB taxonomy): Bacteria > Verrucomicrobiota > Kiritimatiellia > RFP12 > UBA3636 > UBA3636. The sequence continues at coordinate 5,385 of DJYI01000109.1, read as the reverse complement.
ACCTCCCACATCTGCGGCTTTGGAGTGCGGTCGGGGTTCACCATGCCGTTGCAGCAGAAATTGACGTCGTTGGGGAAGTCGCCGAAGTCGCCGCCATAGCCCCAGTCGCCTTTGTCGCCGCGAAGGACGCCCTGTTCGACCCAGTCCCAGATGAAGCCGCCCTGCAGCCCCTCGTGCGAGCGAATGGCGCGCCAGTAGTCGGCGAACGCGCCGCAGCTGTTGCCCATCGCGTGGGAGTATTCGCACATGATGAACGGTCGATTGTCCGGCACCTTCTCGACGTAGCGCACCATGTAGTCCTCGATCGACGGATACATCGGATTTACGACGTCGGTGATTCGGCTCGAAATCGGCGATCCGAAGATCGACGGCCCCTGGCGCCAGCCGCCGTGCATCGCGCCCTCGTAGTGGAGCGGACGCGTGGGATCGGCGCGGCGGATCCAGTCCGCCAGAGCGAGGTGGTTCTCCCCCACCCCGCTTTCGTTGCCGAGCGACCAGAACACGACCGAGGGGTGGTTTTTGTCGCGCATGACCATGCGCGAGCCGCGTTCCATCCACGTCTGAAGCCAGGCGTTGTCGTGCGCGAGCGTGGCGTAGTTGGCGTGGCTTTCGATGTCCGCCTCGTCAACGAGGTATATGCCGTATTCGTCGCAGAGGTCATACCAGCGCGTTTCGTCGGGATAGTGGCAGCAGCGCACGGCGTTGAAATTGAAGCGCTTGATGAGCCGCACATCCAGCTCGTCGGTCTCGGGCGGAACGTATTTGCAGCTCTCCTGATGGAACTCGTGGCGGTTCACGCCGCGCACCTCCACGGCCCGGCCGTTGACGAGGAGCCGTCTGCCGGTGACGCGCACGTCGCGGAAGCCGATGCGCTGCGCGACCGACTCAACGACGCGGCCGTCGGTGTCCAGCAGCTCCACGACGAGCGTGTAAAGCGTAGGGGTCTCCGCGCTCCAGGGCCTGACGCGCAGAGATCTGCGCGGCGCGAGTGAGGCCTCGCCGCAGTTTGAGCGCCAGTCGAACGACTGCGCCCCAGTTGAAAGACCGGACGCTCCGGGGACCGCCTTGCCTGAGGCGTCGAACAGCGTCGCCCGCACGGACCAGGCCAGGTTCGGATCGTCGATTTTCCGATGGTCCCACTTTACCGTGGCGTCCGGCGGGGCGTCGTATTCCACCTTGACCGTCGCCGAGAGGGTTCCGGTCGGACGCCGCGCCTCCCAGTCCCACCCCGCGCGCACCGCCAGGTCGGCCAGGAACATGTGGTCCTGCGAATACAGATACACGGAACGGTGAAGCCCCAGCTCCATCCAGTGGTCCTGGTCCTCAACGTAGCTCTGCGCGCTCCAGCGCACGCACAGCACGGCCAGCTCGTTGCGCCCATCGCGTAGAAGGCGCGAAATGTCGAACTCCGACGGCAGCTTGCTGTCCGTGGACATTCCGGCCAGCGACCCGTTCACGTAATACCACGCCTGGGACTCGGCCGCGCCGACGTGCAGGACGGTGCGGCGCCTGGCCCACCCCTTCGGCAGCTCGAAGTCGGTGCGAAGAACGGCGCACGGATTTTCGTCCGGCACGAACGGCGGCCTGTTCTCAAACGGCATCTGCACGTTGGTGTAGTGCGGATGCGAGAAGCCCTGCGTGCAGAGGTCGCCGGGGACGGCGACCCTGGACCACTTCGACGTGTCGGCCCCGGCCGCGACCTCGTCCGCCTTCGCGTCCTCCACGCGCCCGTGATACGAGACGGCCCACTGTCCGTCGAGCGAAAGAAACCACCTGGACTTGCGCGGGTCCCGGGAAAGAGCAGTCTTCGCCGACGGGAACGGCACGAGATCCGGACGTCCCCGGAGGCGGTTCATGGACGTGAGTTCGGGAATCTCCCAGGGTCGGGAGAACAGTTTTTCGTCGAGCATGGCTTGATCCTGTTGCGAAAAAGGCTCGCGCCGGCGGAACCGGCGCGCGAGCGTCTGAAAAATCAGTGGACTCCGGTGTCGCCGCGCTGCGGGTGGTCGAACTCGGCCGGCGCCGCCCCGTTCTCCGCCAGGGCGGAGTTGAGAGCCTGGATGTAGGCGCGGATCGACGCCTCGACGATGTCCGTCGAAACGCCGCTTCCGCGATGGGTGCGCCCGTTGTTTGAAACCTTCACCGTAGCCTCGCACTGGGCGTCCATGCCGCCGTCCACGGCGGTAAGATTGTAGGACTCGAGCCGCGCGCCGGGCAGGCCCGCGATCTCGCGGATCGCGGCGTAGCAGGCGTTCACGGGGCCGTCGCCGGTGCCGACCTTCTCGACCAGTTCCCCGTCCATGCGCAGACGCACGGTACCCATTGGCGTTATCACGTCCGAGGCAAGGACCGAGAAACGATCCAGCGCCAGGCGCTCCGGGACGTCCGTGCCGCGCGCGTTGTGGGCGAGGGCCTCGATGTCGGCGTCCGAAACCGTCTTCTTGCGGTCGGCCAGATCCTTGAACTTCGCGAAAAGCTCGTCAATGCGGGCGTCCTCCAGACGGAAGCCGAGGTCGGCGAGACGCTGCGCGAAGGCGTGGCGTCCGGAATGCTTGCCAAGCACCATCTTGTTGCGTGGCAGGCCGATCGATTCCGGCGTCATTATCTCGTATGTGAGCGGATTCGCGAGAACGCCGTGCTGGTGGATTCCGGCCTCGTGCGCGAAGGCGTTTTCTCCGACGATCGCCTTGTTGGCCTGCAGCTTCTGCCCCGTCACGGAACAGACGCACTTGCTGGCCGCGTAAATGCGCGTCGTGTCGATCCCGGTGTCGGCGGCGAAGAACGCATGGCGAGTCTTGAGCGCCATGACGATCTCCTCAAGCGACGCGTTGCCCGCCCTTTCGCCAATGCCGTTGAGGCAGCACTCAACCTGCGTGGCGCCGCCGCGCACCGCGGCCAGGGAATTGGCCACTGCGAGGCCGAGGTCGTTGTGGCAGTGGCAGGAGAGCGTCACGCCGCGGGCGGAGGGGACGTTCTCCATGACGTCGCGGAAGAGAGCCTCGTATTCCTCGGGCATCGCGAAGCCGACGGTGTCCGGGAGGTTGACTGTAGTCGCGCCCGCCGCTATCGTCGCTTCGACGACGCGGTAGATGAACGGGCGCTCCGAGCGCGAGCAGTCCTCCAGCGAGAACTCCACGTCCTCGCAGAGCGAACGGGCGTAGCGAACGCATTCGACGGCGCTTTCGAGCACGGCCTCCGGCGACATCCGGAGCTTGCACTCCATGTGAAGCGGCGAAGTCGCGATGAAGACGTGCAGCCGCGGATGCAGGGCGTCCTTCACGGCCTCCCAGGCGCGGTCGATGTCGGACTTGCGGCAGCGGGCAAGAGAGGCGATGGTCGCACGCTTGGCCGCGCGGGCAAGCGCATGGACGGACTCAAAATCCCCCGGGGATGATGCGGCGAACCCGGCCTCGATCACATCGACGCCAAGCGCCTCAAGATGCTCCAGCACTAGAAGCTTGTCCGCAAGATTCATCGAGCAGCCCGGAGACTGCTCGCCGTCGCGAAGCGTGGAGTCGAATATTCTGATGCGTCTGGTATTGGTGCTCATGGCGTGTCAGAGTCTGCCAAAACCCCCGCCTCAAATCAAGCGAAAAGTGAGTGTTGGCTTGACCAAACCATGTCAGGACGCAAAGGCCGCAATCGCGCGGGACATGGGTGGGGCGGCCTCCGGCCGCGCCGCGGCGCTTCTAGGACGGGCGGGACTGGCGGGACTGGCGGGACGTGCGAAAGGACGGGCGCGACAGGCGCGACGGGCGGGACAGGCGCCGGTCCCGCTCGTCCCGCCGGTCCCGCCCGTCCCTGACTTTTCAACTTTTCAACTTTTCAACCTTTCAACCTTTCAACTGGCGTAAGCCCAACCTTTTAACCTTTCAACTTGGCGTTAGCCCAACCTTTCAACTTGGCATGCTTGGCGTTCGCCGCGCATTGTGGTATGATTGCCGGCATGCAAGACACGGAACAGCAACTGCCCAAAATCAACGATGTCAGCGACGACTTCGCGGAACTTCGCAAAAACGACGCGATTTACGTCGACAAGACGGCGTTTGTCCACAAGCTTGTCTCCGACAGGAATTCGAACATCGTGTTCGTCTCGCGCCCGCGGCGCTTCGGCAAGTCGCTCACTGTCTCGCTGCTGAAAAATCTCTTCAATGGCCGGCGGGAGCTGTTCAAGGGGCTCGCCATCGAGCGGACGGACTGGAAGTGGCTCAAGCACCCCGTGATCTATTTCCGGTTCAATGAACTTACCACGGTTAGCGTCGAGGAGTTTGCGGCCGACTTCGAGTCGTATGTGATTGGGCAGCTTCAAGATGCCGGGTTTGCATGCGACACGAACCTGTCATGCTGGCAGAATTTCGGCAGGGCCATCGATTTTCTTGCCGAGAAATCGCGCCAGGACGCGAGGGAGCGTCCCGACGAGTTCGGCGAGGGCGTGGTGATCCTGATCGACGAATACGACGCGCCGGTCGGTCACGCGCTGGCGGATGTCGAAAAGGCCGAAAAGATCCGCGACAGAATGTCGTCGCTCTACGCGCAGATGAAGTCGCGCACCGGCGACATCCGCTTCCTCTTCATGACAGGAGTCTCCAAGTTCACCAAGCTTTCCGTCTTCTCCGCCCTGAGCAACATCAAGGACGTGTCGATGCTCGACCCCTACGCCACGATGTTCGGCTACACGGAGGAGGAGCTCGGTGAATACTTCGAGCCGCACATGCGCGTCCACGCCGCGAAGATGGGGCTTTCCTATGAGGACTACCGCGCGGAGATGAAGCGCTGGTACAACGGCTTCCGCTTCTCGCCAGAAGTCGAGACGACCGTCTACAACCCGATATCCGTCGCCTACACGCTGAAAAATCAGCAAAGGCACTTCACCGCCACATGGGCGACGACGGGGCGGCCGTCGATGCTGATGAACTTCCTCAAGCGCGAGGATGTCCTGCGAATTGACCCGGAGCACACACGGGGCATCGTTGATGCTGAATTCGATGTTGCAGAACTTAACCATCTCCGTCCCATACCGCTTCTATTCCAGTCAGGATACCTTACGATAAAGGATTATTCACCGATTACCGGGCTTTACACTCTGGGTGTGCCGGACGAGGAAGTCCGCCGCGACCTTTGCACTCTCATGGCCGGAGTAGCCGCGAATACCAATTCCCAGTGGGCCGCGTCCTTGGGCGGAAAACTTCTTTCCGAGAGTTGGGACGAGTTTTTCATCGGCTTGAAGTCCCTCTACGCGGCGATGGCCTACGGATCGACGGAAGGAAGCGTCCATGAGAACTCATACGGGCGATGCCTGTCGTTTCTGCTGGCCGGCTGCGGATTCCGCTTTCGGATGGAGGACGTGCAGGCAAGCGGCCGCGCCGACATCGTGGCCGACCATCC
>DJYI01000110.1 GCA_002448475.1 Verrucomicrobia bacterium UBA6982 | reverse complement strand
GCGTTTTGAACACAGTTGACTCCATGTCGCACTTTCGCCGTGCGTAGCGACGGCGCCTCCGCCGTCATCGTAAGGCAATTGAAAAGTTGAAGATCGAGGAATGTTGCCAATGGAGTGATTGTTCACAATTGACAATTGTTCACAAATCTTCATTGCCAACAATGACACAAATGCCAATATGGCAATTGCGCATCATCGACAGAAATGACACGATATGGAAGGGAGAAAGGTAGAGCCCCGCTTCGGCAAAATATGGCGTTAGCGGCGAAGGCGGTAGGCGACGACGCCGCAGGGAAATGCGGAGACGTCGGCGAGGAACGAGACACGGCCGTTTTCGAAGGTGGCGGGAACGATGCCGGCGGGGTTGCCGTCGGCGTCGAGCGCCTCGACTCGGCGCGGACCGTCCGCCGCGAGGGAGACGCGGGCCGTGCCGCGCTCGACAAGGAGCGGGAAGCCGCCCCAGGACGAAACGGTGGAGCCGTCTTCCCAGCGAAGCCCCGTGGCGCTCATGTTCGTGACGTGGACGACGAGGACGTCCGCGCTTCGCGGAAGCGGTGCGCCGTCGCGCGAAACCGCCGCGACCACGCACTCGCGGTTCGCGCCGGAAACGGCCAGCGCGTCGCCGGAAAGGTCCCCGCGCTCCAGGGCGAGCGCCTCGGCGCATGGCGACACCGCGGCAAACGTTCCGTTTTCCCGGTCGAGCCGCATGGCAGAATGGGATTGCGGCATGTCGCCCCGGGCGAAAAGAGCGGACACGACACGCGCGGCGAGCTGCTGCATCGGGTCGGCCACGCCCTCGAAAAACACGGGCGGGCCGCGCCAGCCGTTGATGCGATCGGCCGAACTGCTCCATGTGAAGACGAACATCCCGCTCCATCCCTGAAGACCCGCGAACGCGCCGGCAAGCGCGGTTCCTTGGAGCCTGTGCGGCGCCGGATGGCAATAGTATATCTCCGTCACGAGGAACGGCTTTCCCGGCTGCATCCTCCGGCCGAGCAGCGCCAACGACGCCCCTCCGTCACGTATCGGACTGCGAAGACTCGTGCGCACGGGCATTCTCCATGGCTTTCCGGGAAACACGGGGTGCGCGAAGTAGGTGTGCGCTTCCGTGAAATCCCCCTGCCGCAAAGGGTCGAGCGGAACGGAGGTCGTGTTCACGGGGCAGCGCAGTCGGAGTTCCTCCTTCGCGAACGACGTCAAATCGTCCATCATGTCCTTTTCCAGCGATCCCAGGAAGTCCTTGAAACTCGATTCGTCATCAGCGGGGATTCCCTTTCGCTCCTTCCATTCTCCAAAGAGCGCCCTGTAGCGCGGAACGAGCTCGGCGCTCCGTCCCCACGTCAGTTCGATCAGTTCCTCGTTCACGAGCGTCAGGCTCGCAAGGACAGGATCGTCCTTGAGCGCAAGGCCCGTGTATGGATTCACGTGCCCCAGCCATGCGCGCGCAAAGGATTTCAGATTTTCGCGCGCCTTTTCGCTGACGGGGAAGAGTCCCTTCGGGTTGGACAGAGTCTCGGGGCATTTGCAGTCGATGCCGTCACCAGGGCGGAATTCGCGGCTGACATACAAGTCCGTGACGAGGTAGAGTCCCCCGCGTTTGCATGCCGCAACGAGGTAGTCCAGCTTGTCCAGACGGTCGGGATCGAGTTCGAGGGACGTTGCGGAGTCTTTTCGGACAAGCCACCCGTCATGGTGATGGATGCGGACGGCATTGTAGCCGGTGCGCCGCAGCGTTTCGACAAGACGGTCGGCAATGTGGTGCGGGAGAAACGACGCCCCCTCGCAGAGATTGACGCCGAAAAGCCGCAATCGCTTCTGCGGGGCGTTTTCGAAGGAAAGGAACCCGTCAGGCGTAGCCTTGACGAACCCGTCGCGCCCCGCCGGCGCAAGTGCGTCGGCGATGAACGAGAAGTCCAGCGCCGAACCGGGGGCCGCGGCATCGGGACCGCCCCACGCCAGCGCCGCCCAGCGGGAGTCTTCGCGGTCTTCGTGCGGAGGGGGTTCTGCGGAGAAAAGCCGGACGGGGCGGGTTGCGAGCGTCGCCGCCGCAACGAACCACGCCGCCGCCGGATGCGCGGCCTCAAAGGCGATGCTGGAGAGGCGTCTTCCCCGGGACGCTCCGGGAAGCGGAAAAACCGATGCGTAGAGCGTCGCTTCGGGCGAATCCGGCCCGGCATTCTTCGACCAGGCCGGGACGGCGTTGGAAAACGCCGCTCCCGCCTCCCCCCAATGCCCGACGTCAATGTCGGCCCCGACGTCGATGACGTCCGGTTCGCCGCCGTCGGACCATTCCGCGACGATGCGTCCGACAGGTTCGCCGCGCGGGAAAAGCTGCCCCGCCACGAGAGCCCAGTCGGCCGCGTGCAGAAGCGCCACCGCCCCGTCGTCGCCGCGATGCGCCGGGACTTCCGCCACCATGCGCCCCGGCAGGCCTCCGCGCCCGAGTGCGACGCGGTTCGGTGACGGCTCGAACGGAAACCCCGCGACTTCGACGCGTCCGGGAAGGCCTGCAAACGGATCGGAGGCTCCGCCGGCGTCTGCGGAGGACTGCAAGGGAACGGCGCAGGTTCCGACTTCCGCCACGGCAAGAACGAACGAGACTCCGGCTTCGGTGAATTCGTCGTCGGAGTCGCGCGTTGCATGGACGCGGACTTCGAGATTGTCGATGCCCCATCTGCGGTTGTCCTGGATTTGAAGCTCGAAGTTTCCGGACACGGAGATTCTGCGTCCGCCGTTCAGCTCGGCCTCGACGCAATGGGCGGCTCTGGTCCCAATCAGTTGCTCCCGCTCGAAAGATTCGGGAATTTCGACAGGATGCCCGTCAACGCAGATGCCCACTATCGGGAATGCAAGTTTGACGGCGGCGAACACTGCTGGAGAACGGACCGGGCGCGAGAACTTCCAGCGCGTCTCGGCGCGAAGCGCGTCCGCATTTTCCCGCGAAAGCGTTTCCACGACGTCGCACGGGACGCCCTGTTCGTCGCGCTCGTATTCGCCGTGAAACGAGAACCGCCCCTCCAATCGCACGGTGTCACCGTCTTCTTCGCGCCGCACGTCCAGCCATTTCGCGTTGTCCAGCCAGTTCCAGTCCGGCGCCCGTGCCTCCATCCTGATTTCGACTCCCGGCATGCGGATGGTGCCGTCGGGATCGAGGGAGACCCCCTCCGGCGCGGCGAATGCCGCCTCTGCGCCGGACGGCCAGGCCGCGGCGGCGGAAAGGAGGGTAACAACGATCCTGCGGCGGACTTTGCCCATGTCGCATTCCCCCATCGTCGCGCTGTCTCCGGCCCCCCTAGCGGAAGACCATGATCGTCCCCCGCCTGCTGAAGATCAAGGCGCGGATCGCCGCATCGTATTTCGGGACGAGTCCGCTCTTGACCCCGTTGCACCAGGGCGTCCATGACGAGAGGTTCTCGACGTTCTCGCAGTCAACCAGATGCAGCGGGACAACGAGACCTTCGAGGTTGCTTCCCGCCGGGGCGGAAATCTCCAGTTTCCCAACAGCCGAAAACCGCGCTCCCGTGATGGTCGGCTCGGCCAGGGATTCGGCGTCGAGGGCGAGCGACGACAGCGCATACCCGTTCGTGACCGCCGACACGTCAAGCGACGTCCCGGAGGCGAGCGTGGCCGAGAACGACCCGATGTCCGTCGAGATTCCCCTCGTCACGTAATTCGTGAACGTGAAGAAGCGCGAGGGGCCGTCGGCGAATTTGCCGCCGCTGCGCCACTTGTGTTGCGCCGCCGTCCCCTGGAGAGCGGGAACGTCGCTCACGGTGCGCCAGTTCGTTCCGTCGGCGCTCGACTGGACCGTCCAGGCGACGGGATACGCCTCCCAGCCCCAATAGGGGGTACAGAGGTCGTAACCGGCCACCCGTCCCGCATTTTGCGGGGGACGGACGGTCAGCGTCCTCCACGTGGAACCGTCCTCGGCGTTGATGGCGGAGACGACCTTGACGCCCTGGTCGGAGCCGCCAGGTCCGTCAAGGAGCTTCGAGGGGGCCTGCCAGTAGCTGCTCCACGTGAAACTGGAGTTGTCGGAATGGATTTCCCCGGGCTGGAGCGCGGCCGACGCGTATCCCGCGTCGCGGTAGGTCGCATTCCAGTGGAGCCATTGGCCTTCCGCGTCAATGAGGGCGATTTCGTAGAGCGTGAGGACTCCGTCTCCGGCGGCGGCCTTGAACGTGAAGCGGTACCACGTGTCGGCGCAGCCGAGCGCGGTGAAGGAAAGCGATCCGGAATCGAGGCGGATGGCGGCAGGGAGCGCCGCCGGATCGGCGAGAACGACGTTCCCGCCGCCCGTGACGGCCAAAACGTCCGGCGCGCATGTGCCTTCGACGAAAGCGTCGCCGGAATCGGGGCGCTCGACCACGAGCGAGCCTCCGTTCACGCAGGTGACGGCGGAAGCGTCGCCCTCAAAGGAGGAGACCGTCGCCGTGGCACCATCCACGACAAGCGAGGCGCCGGGCGCGACGGAGATGGCTTTGAGCGAAAGGGGCGCGCCAACGCGGACGGTTCCCGCCTCCACGGCGAGCGAGGCCGATGCTCCCGTCGTCGCGCCGGTGACCGAGAGCGTTGTGCCAGCGCTGCGCTTCACCACCGTCGCGGCATCCGAAAACGTTGCCTGAAGCGATCCACCGACGGCTTCCCCGAACACCAGAGTTCCGGTGCCCGTCACCTGACCGCTCGGCGCGAGAAGAGAATTGACGCGATTCGTCGTGCCTGCGTTCAGGACGAGCCGGGAATTGACCTGAGCGAGGCGCACCGCGCCGCGTCCGGCGCCATGCGGCAGGGCGTCGGAGCAGAAAAGGCGCAACTTGGCGTTGTCCGAGATGACCAGATCGCCGGAACCCTCCCACGAAATCGCCTTCCTGACGTCGAATACGCCATTGTTGTTCGACGCGTCGCCCCAGCCGCAACGGATTCTGAAGTCCCCGGTGCCGCGCACGGCGAGGGAACCGTCGGTTTCGCCCAGCGTCAATGTATTGCCGTAGTTGCCCAGTTCGACCCGGATGTCGGCGCCGTTCGCGCTCTCCCAGACGAAGGCACCCTTTGCCCAGGGGCGCGGCCCCCAGCCCTGGCCGGTCACCCACGTGCCGCCGGTAAAGAGGACGCGCGCCGCGCGGGCGCTCTCGTTTGTCATGGACCAGAAACGTGCGTAGCCGCTCCTGAGTTCGAGAAAGTCGATGGTCCCGCTCTCCCCCGCGAGGGCGTCCGGCGCGATGGATACGAAGGCTCCGCCAATGCCGCTCTGCCAGGAATTGCCGGAATCGCCTCCGTCATTCACGAGCTTTCCGGCTCCTCCCCCTGCGCCGATTTCGACCAAGGTCGGGGTGAAGCCTCCGTTCCCGCCGCTGTAGCCGCAGCCGAGGCGCGACGCCGTGTCGTAAAGCGTCGCCGAGGCGTTGTCCCCCGCCGCGCACCCGACGCGCAGCGTCGAGGGCATGACGACGGCCCCTCCCGACACGAAAAGTGCGCCGTGGACGTCGATGACGCCCGGCTGCTCCGCCGGCGTAGAGGAAATCGTCAGAGTTTCTCCGGCCGGAACCACGATGTCCGCCGTGGCGGCTAGCGGGGTGGCCGTCGCGGCCGCGAATGCCGCCGAAGCGGCGAATGTGCGTAGTGCTGTTGCGTTCATGTTTTGATTCTCTTGGGTTGATGGGGTTGAAAGGTCGGGGACGGAAGGGACAAAAGGGACGAAAGGACCGGCGGGACTGGCGAGACTAGCGGGGCGAGCGGGACTGGCATCGGTCGCGCCGGTCCCGCCAGTCCCGCCGGTCCCATCGCCTGTCGCGCTGATCCCGCCCGTCGCGCCCGTCCCCTCGCTCGTCGCGCCGGTCGCGCCCGTCCTTGTTTCCGCCGCCGTTTCGGCGGCGGAGGCGGAAGCGGCGCGCTCGGAGAGCGCGCCTTCCGCAAGGCTCCAAACCGCCGCGCCAAGCGCTGTGAACCCGCAGAGCGCGAGCGCGGCGAGAAGCGCCTTGCCGCCGGGCTTTTTCGCGGCCGCGCCGAGCTTGGCGGCGAGGATCTTGCGCGCGTAGTGCAGGCGCCAGGTGACGGTGCTCGTCGGCGCAGAAAGGACGCGCGCTACTTCCTTCACGGGCATGTCCATGAAGTAGTGCAGCAGCAGCGTCTTCTTGATGTCCGGCGGAAGCGTCTCGATCGCGTCGCGCAGAAGCGAGGCGTCGAGCGCGCGGTAGGCCTCCCCTTCCGCCGATTCGTCCGGGATGTCCGGCATGTCGCCCGGAAACGTCTCCAGCTGGCTGGACTTGCGCCGCGCGCTCCGCGCGAGCTTGCTCCTGAGGATCTGGCACATCCAGGCGAAGAAGGCCGATTGCTCGACGTAGTCGTCGATGTTGTCGACGACGGTCGCGAACGTGGCGTTCACCAGCTCCTCGGCGTCGGAGTCATTGACGCAGAAGCGGCGCGCAAGCGTCATGAGGCCGATTTTGTATTCGGCCTCCAGCCTGCGCGCTCCGCTTTCGCGATCGCGCCTCAATTCTTCGACGATGTCCATTCCGGCTCAAATCACCCCTTCACTTGAAGTAAGCCGGAACGGGAAGATTTTGCTTGAAGATTTTTTTGAGGCGCGCAACCGACGCGCTTTGCGGCGACAAACCACAAGGCGGAAAGAAGATCCGTCAGCAGTTCGGTTATGACGGGAATGAAGAATGCCGCCCGTCTTTCCGTTTACGCCGTCAAGTCTAGCAAAACGCTGGGCAAAAACCAAGCTGTTTATTTAGCGAGACGGCGGGGGCATCATGTCCCGCATGCCGAGGGCGAGGAATACGCTTTCAATGAATCGCGCATTCAGGGCTTGAGGCATCCGATCGGGCAGACAAGGTGCGGCGTCCCGCCGCGCCACTCCTGGGAGCGCGGGCTTCCAGCCCGCGAACGCCCAGCGCGCGTTTCGGCAGGCGGACTGATCCGCAGATCCCCGTAGTCTGGTATGGGCCTCTAGGAATTGCGCGGCGCGGCAGCACGGGGACTGGGCATCCGGGAACCGACCCGCGCCTCGCGGCGGGGATGGACTTCATCGCGTCGCACTTCGACGACCCGTTCCTCGGGGTCCGCGACGTCGCCGCCGTCATGGTGACGAACGTCCGGCAGGCGGCCCGGCTCTTCCTCCCGACCGGCAGGACGATCCGCGAACACGTCGAGGAAAAGCGCCTGGAGCGGGTGCGCCACCTTCTCGAAACGACCGCGCTCCCCCTCGCCGCCATCGCCGAAACGTGCGGCTTCGCCTCGCGGCAGTACCTTTCGCTCGTCTTCCGTCGCCGCACCGGCCAGACGCCCGGCGAGTGGCGCCGCGCGGAGCGCGGCGGCGGGTGACGCCAGCCGCGTTGCGTGACTCATCACAGTGACGGCATCGTGTCCCGCATTCCGAGGGCGAGGTATTTGGAGCGGGCCATGTCGTGGTAGGCGAGATCGACGACGGCGGTGTCGGGGATGCCGAGCGAGCGGAGGAAGTCGTGGCGCGCGGCGAGGTCGGCGCCATCGGTGAGGCCGGGGACCGAGAGGCAACGCACTTCAAGCGTCGCCCCCGCGGCGGCGAGCCGCGCGAGATTTTCCTTGATCGGAGCGTTCGAGACGCCCGTGCAGCGCCGGTGCAGTTCGTCGGAATCGGCCTTGAGGTCCGGGAGCCACATATCGACGAGCGGCAGAAGCGAATCGACGACCGCCGGCGACGCGAAGAGCGACGTGTCGAGGCAGACGTGGAGCCCGGCGTTCTTGAGGGCGCGCAGCAGCGCGGCCGTCCACTCGGGGAAGAAAAGCGGCTCGCCGCCGGAAATCGTGACGCCGCCGCCGGAATCGTCGTAAAACGCCTTGTCCTCCAGCGCCTTCGCGACGATGTCCGGGATGGTCCACTCCCTGCCGTAAACCTTGAAGGCGCGGCCGGGGCAGGTCGCTTCGTCCATGGCGCACTTGGCGCAGTGCCGGCAGAGGTGCCGGAAACGTGCGATCTGCCGCTCCGGCGACTGCGATTCGGGGTTGTGGCACCAAAGGCAACGGAGCGGACATCCCTTGACGTGGAAGGTCGTGCGGATGCCGGGGCCGTCGTGGACTGCCAGGCGCTTCACGTCAAGCAAAAGCGGCGTCTTCATGGCCATCACTACTGCGCTTTCAATACTACCAACTATCCCCACGAAGGCGAATCGGCCTAATTCGGAATTCGGAGCAGAGATTCCATCCCGCCGCTACGCCTCATACGGCTTCGCAGCGCAATCGACGAGCTTGCGCGTCTCGCGGTCAAAGGAGAGGCCGATGAGCCAGATTGGCTTGCCCGAGGCGCGATACGGATCGGCGTAGCCCTTTTCGCGGAGCTGGGCGAACGCCTCATCGACCGGCTCGCCGACCTTGAGCTCGAAGATGCAGGTCAGCGCAGGATGGTCGGCCACGATGTCGGCGCGGCCGCTTGCCTGCACGTCCTCCATCCGAAAGCGGAATCCGCAGCCGGCCAGCAGAAACGACAGGCATCGCCCGTATGAGTTCTCATGGACGCTTCCTTCCGTCGATCCGTAGGCCATCGCCGCGTAGAGGGATTTCAGGCCCTCGAAAAATTGCGGCCATTTCGCATTGAGGAGCTTCTTGCCAAGCGAGGCCGCCCAGGCGTTGCTCTGCCGGGCGGCGACCCCCGCCATGAGCGTGCACAGGTCGCGACGGACTTCTTCGTCCGGCACGCCGAGCGTGTAGCTTTCCGTAAGCGGTTCGTAGTCCCTGATCGTCAGATAGCCGGACTGGAACAGAAGCGCGATTGCGGAAAGGTTGTTCAACTCCGCGACATCGAACTCGGACGCATCTACATCTTCAACGGCCTCCGGGTTGACTTGGAGAACATCCTCGCGCTTGAGGAAGTTCATCAGCATCGAAGGGCGTCCCGTCGTCGCCCACGTGGCCGTGAAGTGCGGCTCCATGTTCTTGAGCGTGTATGCGACGGATATCGGGTTGTAAACGGTCGTCTCGACATTTCTCGCGAAGCGGAAGCCGTTGTACCAGCGCTTCATCTCCGCGCGGTAGTCCTCGTATGAAAGCCCCATCTTCGCGGCGTGGACGCGCATGTGCGGCTCGAAGTATTCACCGAGCTCCTCCTCCGTGTAGCCGAACATCGTGGCGTAGGAGTCGAGCATCGAGACGTCCTTGATGTTGCTCAGGGCGGAAAAGACGGAAAGCTTGGTGAACTTGGAGACGCCGGTCATGAAGAGGAAGCGGATGTCGCCGGTGCGCGACTTCATCTGCGCGTAGAGCGACGACATCCTGTCGCGGATCTTTTCGGCCTTTTCGGCATCCGCCAGCGCATGCCCCACCGGCGCGTCGTATTCGTCGATCAGAATCACCACTCCCTCGCCGAACTCGTCGGAACGCTCCCTTGCATCCCGGCGCGACTTCTCCGCAAGGAAATCAATGGCCTTGCCGAAATTGAGTGTGAAGTCAACATTGTCATCATAATTGAATCCGGAAGAGAGAAGTCGATCTCGAACATACGCCGGAAATGTATTTTCAAAGTGTTCCAAGGTGTCGGTTGGAATCTCGTTGAACCGGAAATAGATTATGGGGTGCTTCAGCCACTTCCAGTCGGTCTTTTCGATGGCGAGCCCCTTGAACAGCTCCCGTCGGCCATTGAAGAGATTCTTCAGCAGCGAGACCGTGAGCGACTTGCCGAAGCGCCGCGGACGCGAGACGAACACGATGTTCGAATTCCTGTCGGAGACAAGCTTGTGGACAAACGCCGTCTTGTCGACGTAAATCGCGTCGTTTTTGCGAAGTTCCGCGAAGTCGTCGCTGACATCGTTGATTTTGGGCAGTGGCTGTTCCGTGTCTTGCATGGCGGCAATCATACCACAATGCGTGACGAACGCCAAGCATTGCCTGATGAAAAGTTGGGCTTACGCCAGTTGAAAAGGTGAAGATCGAGGAATGTTGCCAATGGAGTGATTGTCCAAAATTGGCAATTGTCCGCAAATCCTCAATCTTGATTGCCGACAATGGCACGGCGGCTGGCGAAACCCGTGCCCGAATCGTCAATATAATGTCTGTCCCTTTGTGCATTCCGCCCGTGTGCGTGGGCGAGGATTGGACTCGGCATCATTCTCGCGCAATTCAAGAGTGAGAGAACGCCGAAGGCGTCCCGTCCGTGCGGAAGCGCGGTGTCCGTCATGGATAGACGGGCCTAACGGGGACAGACTTCAGCGCGGACCCGATGACGCGATTTCCCAGAACTGGCAGGCAAGGCCGTCCGGGCCGCGCGTCGACACGCGGAAGCGGAGGACGCCGTCCTCGACGCGGACGGGCACGGGCGCGACGCGCCGGCCCGAGGTATTGAGGGCGAAGACCGACGGGGACTCTGCCCCCGCCACACCGTCCAGCCGCAGCTCCACGTCGGCGGAGCCGGCTTCGACGAGGCTGCCGCGGCCCCACTTGAGGAGAATCTGGCGCGATTCGTCGGCGTAGCGCGCACCTTCGCCCTGCACGTCGGTGAGGTGGACGAGGAGGATGCGCGAGGAGCGTTCGAGCGGCGCGCCGTCAAGTGAACTGACCCAGAGAGTGGTTGGCACGTGGTTGCCACCACCGATTTCGACGATCTCGAACGAAAGCGGCCCGGCGTCGATGCGGCCTGATTCGGCGAAGCCGCCGCAGGTGCGCGGCGCAATGAGTGCGAACGATCCGCGCCCGCGGTCGAGGCGAAGGGCGCCGCCCGGAGCGCTCCCCACGACGGCAGGCGCGGCGTCGCCGCGCAGGAAAAGCAGCACCCCGGCGCGATCCGATGCGGCCATGAGGGGGTCTTCGGCGATGTCGAAGTTCAGCGAACCGCCCCGCCCGCCGTCGGGAATGCCGCGCCTGTCGTGGGAATAGGCAAAGCGCCAGAGGCCGTCCCAGCCGTGTTCGGCGGCAAGGGCGCCGACGATGATCCCGCCCATGGCGCGGTAGCGACCGGGGCCGCTGAAGTTCCATTCCGTCAGGGCATACGGTTTGGAGGCCCCCTTGGCCCAGCCGCGGTAGAAAATGCCCGGCTTGCCGTCCTTGACCGGATTGGAGTTGCCGCACTTGATGGGAAGCCGCCAGTTCTCCTCCAGAAACACCGGATGGTCGACGTAGGAATGGCAATCCACGTAGTCGAGAAGAGGCGTCGTGCCCTCTCCCTCCCCGTGGCGGCGCCCGCTGTTGTCGTTTGTGAGCAGGGCGTGGCAGCCGATCGAGCGGAGGAAGGCTGTGCAGCGCTCCCAGATGCGGCGGTTCAAATAGTCGTCGAAGCGGTCGTGTAGTGGGCCGTCTTGCGGCGGCGCCTCCGCAAGGGACGGGGACTCCGCCCCCGCGCCGCCGGTGGCGCAAAAAGCGCGCCACGCATCGCAAATCACCGGGTCATGCGCCTTGTCGGCGGCGGCCCAGCCCTCTGCAAGCCTGCCTTCGTTGATTAGTGAGATGAGCGGCAGCCCCGGCTCGTCCTTGTAGGCGCGTCCCGTGTAGGGGTTGACGTGCTCCAGAAACGCCTGCGCCCAGTGACACCAGTTAGAGAACGCGCCATCATGGCAGCCGATGTAGGTCTTGTAGAGTTTGCGCGGCATCTCGCCGTCGCGCTCTATGCCGATCTCACGCCACGTGACCGGGCGCGAGACATAGAGATCGGTGGTGGCGTAGATGCCGCGCTCGAAGCAGCGGGACAGCAAGTAGTCGAGGCGGTCGATGTCGTCATTGGTCTGACGGTCTGACGGTCTGACGGTCTGAGGGTCTGAGGGTTCGACATTTGGGGCGGGTAACGGAGAGACCGTTTGACTGTCCGACCGTTCGACCGTCCGGCCAGCATGGGCTGCGGCCCATGCCCCGTCGTGGTGATGGATGCGGACGGCGTTGTAGCCGAAGCGCACGAAGCGATCGACCAGGAGATCGGCGAGGTCGTGATCGGGATAGTTGGCCGAGAAGCAGAGATTGGCGCCGTAAAAGCGCTGTTCGACGCCGGGAAGCCCCTCGAACTCGAAATGGCCGCCGACGGCCTTCAGCCAGCCGTGCTTCCCGGCGGGGAGATCTTGGAGACCCATGCTTGAGAAGTCGAGGGCTGAACCCGGTTCTATGTCCTTGAAGTATTCGAGGCGCGCCCAATCCCGGCCCTCGGCGATGTCGAGGGGACGGGCAAGGTCGAGTGCAAGGCCGTCGGGCGCCGTGACGACCATGTCCCAGACCAGGCGAACGCCGGGGGCGAACTTGCGCGTGCCGCTTAGGCTTCCGTGGCCGAGGTGCCCGCCGAGGCGAACACTCCACTGCCCGAACCACGGCCGCGAATCCTGAGAGTGATATGGCACGGCTTCGGGGAATGAAAGGCGAATCGTGCGACCATCGGAGAGCGGAAGATCGAATTCTGAGGCGATGCCGTCGCCGAGGCCAATGGGCGGCTCGACGGGGACGCTTGCATGGACGGCGAGGCATTGCATCTCCACGGCGCGGACGCATTCGATCACGACGCGGCCGGCGACGGTGCCGTCGGGGCGCTGCGACCAGACGCTGCGGCCAAAGAAGAGCGTCTCGCCGCGATCATCGCGAATTTCGAACTTGCGCGATCCGTCGGTGAATGACTGGTCCCAGTCGGCCTTCAACTGATAGCGATCCCAGCCGGGGCGGGCCGCGGAGAAGTCGATTTCGCCGCCCGGGAAGGCGAGGCCGCCACGCTGCGTCACGCGCACGACGACAGGCCGCGCCTCGGTGAAGTTCTCGCCCTCGTCAAGGCCCACCGCTTGCGCGGCGGCCGCGCCGAAGCGCGACCCTCCCAGCAATGCGGCTGCAAGCGCCGCGATTATACGGCCGCGCATGGCTACCTCACGACGAGGATGAAAGGGATGCCGCTGCGGTCGCGGCCCAGGAATCGCGACGGGTCGAGGACGCCGCGCGAGAAGCGCAGCGAGTTCACGAGACCCACGAGGTTCGGATGGTCGCTGGAGCCATCGAGGAGCTTCAGGACGCGGCCGATGCGAGCCTCGTAGGCGACGGACGCGAGTTCGTGCGTGTCGGCAAGTTCGCCGTCGTCATAGAGCGAAACGATTGTCTTGGTGGTGTCAGCGCTCATCGCGAACGTCAGCGCATAATGGTGCCACTTGCCATCGACCACGCAGTGGTTCAGCAGGAATTCAAGGTCGTAGTCCACCTTGTCGCCCGCGATATTTCTTCTGATGGAAAGCGCCAGCGCATCGGATTTCCAGTATGGGCGGCAGAGGAACCAGTCGTAGTCCGCCGTTTCGCCCTGTGCGCAACGGAGGATACTGGCGCGCTGCGACAGGGAGACCGAATCGTTCGCCGCTGGGCCGTTCTCATCGACGATGCCCGTGAACTTGGCCCAGAACTCGACCGTGTAGGAGTCGAGTTCGTAGAGGGGGCTGGACGGGAAGACAACCCGGCTGCGGTTCATCGCAATGTCCTTCACGCTATTCGCCTTGTCGGTGCCGTCCGGCCCGTCAAGCAGAAGGTTGCCGAACGCGGAATCGACGAAGGCGGGAACTGTGCCGCCGGTGCGGGCATCGCCGACGCCGGAGACGTTGAAAGCCGCATTGGAGGCGCAGACGAGGTTGAAGGAGCCGTCGTTGAAGTCGGCGAGGAGGAGGGGCTGCGGTCCGTCGCCGATAGCCCCGAATGGGTTATTCGACATGAACTCCTCCGGCGCGAGGGCGCGCTTCGTCACGCGAAGGCTGTCAATCCAGCCGTCGAAGAACTGGATTGGCTTCCAGGCGCTGCCGCCGTCGAAGCCGCATCCAGCGTAGAGCGGGTAGTTGTTGTTCTCGTATGCGAACGCCATGTCGAAGTTCTGGCGTCGGTGGGATATCCGCCCGTCGATGTAGGAGCGCGCCTGGTGGTTTTCGCCGTCGATCACGAATGCGACGTGATGCCACGCGCCATCGTCGAGGTTGGAATCGAATGTTGAATCGTAGCGGTCGGTGTTGTTCGGGTTGTCGCGGACGCTGACCATCATCTTGCCGTTTTCCATGCCGCTACCGTTGCCGTCATCGGCGCAGAGTGTCGCCGAGCCGAGGTTGCGCCATGCGCCAAGCCTGAATACGGCCTGTCGTTTTGATGTTGCGCCGCGAATCTGGCCTGACGTTTTGTAGAAGCACTCGATCGTGTAGTTCGTGGTGGATCCGCCGACGAGCCACTTGGCCAGATTCGGCGCCGACATGAAGCATCCCGAATCCGCGCCGGTGCCGTTGGTCGTGAAGTGGATGGAGGCCACGTTTTCGACGCCGTTGGCGAAGAGCGCGGGGCCGATGGCGGCAGAGGGCTTCTCGGCGGTGTCAAAGGCCGCCGCACCGCCGTTGTTGCGGCACTTGAGGAGTGCCTTGGGGTAGTTGTAGCCAAGCGCGTCCGCGAGGTTGACCTCCGCATTCAACGCACCGAATTCGTCCGGATCGAAGGAGACGCGGAGAACTTCATCCTCGTTCATGTCGAGAGGCTGCAAGCGCAGGAACTGGTCTGGGGTGAGCGCGACGTTGGAGACGCGCACTTCGTCGATAAGGCCGTTGAAACGGCGACGCGCTGTAGCCTCCCCGCTCTTGCCGGTGTAGCCGCCGATTCTGGTGTAGTCCCACTGCCCGCCATTGTTGTAGTTGATGGCGCCGGACTTGGAGAACTGGCGCGCATTGCCGCTGCTCTTGAACTTGTCCTGCTCGTAATCAACGAATACCTTGACAGTGGCGCCGTCCCACGTGAGGGCGACGTGGTGCCAGACGCCGTCATTGACTTTCGCCGTACCAGCCTGCCCGCTGTTGCCGCTGTAGTAGGCGGTGCCTCCAAAACGGAGGGCGATGGTGCCGTCCGTCTCCATGTAGATGGCCCATTTCTCGCTCGACCAGTTCTCGTATTGCATGCACGAGACAATGGGAGCGAACGTGGAGAAAACTCCGCCCGTCGTGCAGACGAACGCTTCGACCGTGATGGAATCGGCGGCGCTTTGATACTGGTCGCTCGCCGTCGTGAGGACATGTAGCGCGCCGCCGTATTTGGCGCTTTCCGCCGTTGTGAACTTCATGGCGGCGCGGTTGACGCGCTTCTCGCCGCTCACGGGGTCGTACACGCACAGGCCGCGGAAAGGCTTTGCGAAAACGGGCAGATAAGCGCCGGAAGCCTTCGTGGCCGTGGCGTCCGAGAGGGAATACGGCTGGGCGAAGACATCCGACGACATTCCCGAGGCAATGGTGTCTGCGGCGGCGACCGTTCCGGGGTCGGCCTCGTCGAAGTGCCACCAGGCAACGGTGTTGGCGTTGGCGCCGGCGACCGTGAGCGCCGCCGAGACGGCGAATGTGCGCAGAGCAGTTGCGTTCATGGTTGTTTCCTGTTGGGGTAGTTCGGTTGGTTGTCGTTGAAGGTTAGGGACGGAAGGGACAAAAGGGACTGAAGGACCGGCGGGACTGGCGAGACGAGCGGGACTGGCGCCGGCCGCGCCAGTCGCGCCAGTCGCGCCGGTTCTCTCGCCTGTCACGCCGGTCCTCTCGCCCGTCGCGCCAGTC
>DJYI01000105.1:6509-11921 GCA_002448475.1 Verrucomicrobia bacterium UBA6982 | reverse complement strand
CCTCTCCAACGGCCTCGTGCGCCTTTGCGGCCGCATCGGCGGCTCGCTCATGGCCGACGAAATCGCATTCTGCCCTGTGGCCGATGCGGAAGCATTCTGTCCTGTGGCCGATGCGGAAGCATTCTGTCCTGTGGCCGATGCGGAAGCATTCTGTCCTGTGGCCGATGCGGAAGCATCGGCATACCGTCCCGCCGGGCGCTTCCGCACACTACTTCAGCGCCTTGACGGAACGCGCCGCCTCTGGACCGACACGGACTGCGTCACCGACGTCTCCTTCGCGCTGGACGACGCCACCGGCGTCGGCTCCGTGACGATCCGTGCCATGGCCGGCACAGCCGACAACTCGCGCGGTCGCGAATCGACCCGCCGGGCCGACTCACAAAGTCAGGCCGCCTTCGCCATGACCGCGAGCCTCTCGATCGCTCCCGGTCGAAACGACGTCCTCGCCGAGATCGTGTCCGCCGAAAATCTTTCGGACAGGCCTCTTTTCGTCGAGCGCGTCTTCATGCGACCGTTCGCCATTTGCGACCGTCCGGACGAAATCCCGTCCGTGCCGAAACTCTGGCGCGGCCCCCACGAGGGATGGTGGACGCTCCCGGACGGACGCCGTTTCGGGATGGTCTCGCGCGACCGCGCGTCGTGTTCCTGCCGGTTCTACGTCGGCAGGGGCGGAGAACAGCACCCGGACGCCCCGTTCGTCGAGGACGGCCCCTTTGAAATCGCCCCTGGCGCCACCTGGACGCCATCCTCGCCAATGGGCGCGGTTTTGGCGACAATCGAAAAGGACTCCGACGGCAATCGGTAGCAATCGAATGCGATCGAATCCAATGATGAAACGTCCGGACAGACGTCTCGTGGCTCTCTGCTGCGCGGTCTATTTCACGAGCTACCTCACGCGCAAATGCTACGAGGCGTCGATCCTCGCGATCTGCGACGACACCGGACTTGCGCGCACGGCGGCGGGGCTGGCCGGAACGGCGACCGTCGCGTTCTACGGCGGCGGACAGCTCGTGACCGGCTGGCTTGCCGACCGGATCGATCC
This sequence comes from Verrucomicrobia bacterium UBA6982, assembly GCA_002448475.1. GTDB lineage: Bacteria > Verrucomicrobiota > Kiritimatiellia > RFP12 > UBA3636 > UBA3636. The sequence continues at coordinate 10,879 of DJYI01000105.1, read as the reverse complement.
GCGCAGGATCGTCTTCGCCGCGCTTCTCCTAACGGCGGCGTGCAACGCGGCCATTCCTGCGGCCGCTTCTGCCGGGACGCCGTGGCTCGTCGCCGTCAATGCAACGAACGGCTTCGCGCAGGCAATGTTCTGGCCGCCGCTCGTCAAAATCTTCGCCGAATCCCTCGCCGCCGAGCGCTACAAGGGCGCAGTCTTCGCCGTGAACGTCGCGGCCAATGCGGCCATCGTCGCCGTCTTCGCGCTCGTCGCGGCGAGCATTCGTCTCGCGAACTGGCGGCTGTCCTTCGCGCTCGCCGCCGCGATCGCGATTGCGATGGCTGCAATATGGTGGCGCGGTTGCAATCGGCGGCAGCCGATTTCCATCAGCCGCATTCGGCCGCGCACGGCGTCAATTGATAGCACTCGACCGCAATCGATTGCACTCGACCGCAATCGACCGCACTCGACAGCTCTCGCGGCCGCCATGCTGCTTCCCGTTGTTCTCGCCATCGTCTGCATGGGCGCGATGCGCGACGGCATCGAGACCTGGGCGCCCACGATCGTGAAGGACGTCTATGGACTTGGCGCGTCCGGCTCCACACTCTCTGTGGCCATTCTGCCGTTCTTCGCCGTGGCGAGCATGGCCGCGGCGCGGAGACTGCGGGCGGCGCTGGGAGACGAGACACGAGCCGCGCTGGCGCTCTTCGGAATCGGACTCGGGTGCTCCGTCGCGCTTCATTCGACGGGTGGTGCCGCTCTCTTTCCCGGACTACCGCTGTTCGCGCTTCTGTCCGCTTCGATGCACGGGGCGAATCTGATGCTCGTATGCGAGCTTCCCGGAACGTTCGCCGGCGGAAAGCGCGTCGGAACGGTTTCCGGCATCCTCAACGCCGCCGTGTATGCTGGAGCCTCGCTCTCCATCTACGGCTTCGCCGCCATCCATGCCCGCAACGGCGGCTGGACTGCGGTGTTCGCCGTCTGGGTCGCGGTCCTAGCCGTCGGCATCGCGTTGCTGGCGCTCGCGCGCCGCATTTCCCGCGGCGCTCAGCGCGCGATGAGCGGAAGCGGATCGACCGGGACTCCGTCCCTTTCCAGCTGAAAATGCAGGTGTTCGCCGGTCGCGCGTCCGGTCTTGCCCATCCATCCCAGGAGCGTCCCCTCCTCCACCCCGTCGCCGGGGCCGACCCGCAGGGATCCGGCCTCCAGGTGGAAATAGCGGGACATCCAGCCGCCACCATGGTCGATGGCGACTACGGTTCCGGCCGGGCCCGCGCCGTCGGTCGCCTCGGTCACGACGCCGCGTTTCCACGAGCAGATTCCCGTTTCCAGCAACATGCGCCCGTTCCAAAGCGCGCCGTCCATCCCCGCATGGAACGAATCCTCTTCGCCCGTGACCGGATGCCTGCGGGGACCGAACGGCGAGGTGACGAGCAACTCGCCCGGATCGAGCAGGACGCGAGTCCGGACTCGCGGCGCGTCGCGATACTTCGCGGCCTGGGCCGCGAGCTTTTCCGGCGGCACGGCCGTCATCGAGCGCCACATCCGGAAATAGCGCTCGCCAAGCGCGTGCTGCGACGCGGTGTCGAAATGCAGGCTGTCGCCGCGATCGCAAAGGTCGCGCGCGCAAACCAGCCCCGCATACGGCGTCGACGCGGCGACGCGCTCCATCGCCGCGTCGATTCCCGGAGCAAATTCGGCAATCCGAGGATACTTGTCGCCGTAGAATCGCGCAAGGGTGCCCATCACGAACGGGACGGTTTCGGCAAGTCCCAGATCGCGCCGGAAATTCGCGATCACGGTGCGAAGCGATTCCGCGTAGGCGTCCGGCGCGGTGCGCCCGCAATCGCCTTCGCCCTGATGCCACAGGATCGCGCAGACTTCGCCGTCCGCCTGCGCGGCGCGAATCCGCGCCACGGCGATGTCGTATGGATGGTTCTCAGGATCGAACGGATCGATCCCGCCCGGAAGCCACGCCGCGACGGGAGTGCCCCCGACCGCGACCGGAACGAGCCCGATTTCCTCGTCCGGGAAGGCGTCCCGGAGCAGACGCCCGAACGTGCGCCCGGGACCCACTCCCACCACGCGGTCGCCCGCGCCCGGCGGCACGGCGTCCCAGGGATCGGGGGAAACGCGCTTGGTGCCGTCCGCGGCGAACGTCCCGACAAAAGGCCGGTCTTTCGTGATGGGCTCGATGGCCTCGCGCCACGAGTTGTCGCGCGCGAAGTGCTTCACGCCCGGCACCGGCGCGAGATCGTCGGGACCGGCATATCCGCGTCCCGCCATGTTCGACTGTCCTGCCAGCACAACCAGTTTCATTCACGTTCTCCGGTTAGGCGCGCACTTTCTCGTTGCACGCAACGAGGATGCTATCACTCCGCCCTCTGGCTGTAAACTCGCAAAGTCCACGCCTCGACATGACTGCGCCATGATGGCGCGTCAGTCGCGCTCTTCGCGGACCTGGGTGACGGGGACGCCGTCCGGACCGCGTCGCCACGAGACATGGAGACGCCCCCACGGCGTGGGAACGACGCCGGAGGCCGCGTCGATGCCGGCCGGCGGACATGGCCGGACGCGGTATGCGGCATAGCCCGGCGCCGTGGGTTCCACGCCGAGGACATAATTGGTGAGAATGCCGGAAAGCGAGGTGTCGGGGTGCGCCTCGTCGCCCCAGCCGCGCTCGTGCAGCGTCATGCATTCGCTTGTGAGGCGCGGCCCCTCCCAACCGGGATCGAGCACCTTTTCCCAGCCGTGCTCGCGAATGCGCGCGAGGGCGTCGTCGGCATGGCCGTATTCGAAGAGTCCGCGCACGAAGAGCGCCTGGAACTTGCCGTGGTCGTGGCGCGCGATGGTGCGGCGGATCGCGGCGGCCTCGGCGGCCGTGCAAAAATGCGCGGCAAGGGCCAGCGCGTTGGCCTCTCCCTGGTAGTCGTCGGTCTCGAGTGCGCCGACGAAGCGGCCCTTTTCGTCGTTCCAGAAAAGGCGGCGGACCGTGGCGGCGAGCGTCTCCGCCGCCGCGCGCCAGCCGGGGGAAAGCGCCGTTTCGCTGGCCCACTCCGCCAGATCCGCCGCGTCGCGCCACGTTTTCCAGAGCAGGATGTTCATGTAGGCGCGGTGGTAGGTGGAGGCTTCGCCGAAGTCGAGCGCGCTTGCGTGCTTGCTGGTCTCGGGCCGCTGCTCGAAAAGACCGTCGGCACGGCAGCGCGAGCGGAGGTAGGCGACGAGGTCGCTCACGGCGGGGAAGAGTTCGCGGGCGAGCGCGACGTCGCCGGAGTGAAGGACGTGGTCGCGCAGAACCGGGATGAACCATGCGGCGAATTCGTCGGAGGGGAACGGGCCGTAGTCGCCGGAAGCGAGCGGCCCGTGCGACTCCGGATACGGACACGCCTGGACGTAGCCTTCGGGAGTGCGGTTTTCGGCGAGCATCCGCAGGGAGCCTGGCATGTAGGGCGAATCGAAGCCCCAGGCGGCGTACATCGTGCGCTGCGCCCACCAAAGGTCGCCGCTCCAGACGAGGCGGTCGCGCTTGGCGCCATCGGAGAGATAGGCATAGTGGGGGCCGAGCGGCGCGGGCGCGCAAACGATCGGCGCCGTGCGCGCCGGGATGGCGGCGAGCTGGCAGGTGCGCACGCCCATGCGCCAGACGGCCGAAAGCGCAGGATCGGAGCATTCAAAGGCGCCGACTGGCGGCTCGGCGGCGTGGGTGCCGCGATTTTCGAGCGCGAAGCGCGAAATGGTCGCTGCCGTGCCGGGGGTGTCGAGCGTGAACCGCACATAGCGCACGAGGCCCTGCTGGAGCGCGGCCGCATAGCGGCCCGGCGCGGAAACGCGAAAGAGGTCGTGGCGGTTTGTGCTTGCGGGCAGGATCGGCAGATCGACCGCAGGTCCCAGATACGTGGCGCGGGTCGCGTGCGTGAAGTCGCCGGTGTCGCAGAGGCCGCCCGGATGGCAGGCGTAGGAGACGCGCACGACCGGCTCGCCCTCGATGCCATCCGCGGTGAAGGCCGGGTATCCGCCTTCGCACTCCGGGCCGAAGTCCAGCACCACGACGGGCCGCTCGCCCCCGACCGGCCACGAAAGCCGGAATTCGGAATCGACGTTAAGAAATGGGGAGCTCATGCGTTACTTGACTAGTTCTTAGCCAATTTACTGGGGTGACACCCCGCCAATTGGCAGGGCGTTGGCACGTCGGCAGCGGTGTCGGAGGGGAAGACGAGCGGCTTGTCCGCGTCACCGTATTTCGCCATGAGGGAACGAGTCTTTTCGAGCCGGACGTCAAGGCTGCCTTCCGGCTGGCGCGGATGGCTGTAGGGGTGGACGTTCATCGCGTCGAAGAACGGTGCCCCGCCAGCCTTGTAAACGCGGTGCAGGTGGGCGCAGACGCCGTAGGGACC
>DJYI01000105.1:0-6387 GCA_002448475.1 Verrucomicrobia bacterium UBA6982 | reverse complement strand
GTCTGGCGAAAGCCGCCCGCCGAGACCGTCGAGGAGAGCGCGCTTGCGGTCGTTGTCGGCGGACGGGCGAAAGTTCTCCGGCCCCATGCCGTGGGAGACGGCCTCGTGCTCGATGCTCCAACCCGCCCATTCGTCAAAGGCGTGGAAGGTCCAGTCCCAGCCGTATTCCTCGAAGAGGGAGATGACGTCGCGCAGCCACTCGCCCGCCCCTTCCGCCCAGGCGGCGGCGCTGAACTCGCCGACGTAGATTTTCGCCCCGTGGCGGAGCTGGAAGTCGCGAACCGGGGCGAGTTTTTCGCGCAGGAAATCCTTGTCCCAGCCCTTCTCCGGATCGGGCCATCTGGCTTTCTCCCACGGCTTGCCTCCGCCGACGCCCTGATGCGTAAAGGCGAAGGGCTGATAGACGTGAACCTCGTAGATGACATTCTCCAGCGGGAGGGCGCGGAGCGTCTGGAACCCCGTCGGCGAAGCCGAGTGGATCGGCTCGACGACGATCGGGATGGCCGGATCGATTTCGCGGATCGCCCGCGCCGCCCGCATCTGGAGCGAAAGCGCGTCGTTGCCCGCGACCGCGTGGTAGGTCTGATGCGGCTCGTTCACGAGGTCATAGGCGCAGATCGACGGAGCGCCCTTGAAACGGCGGGCGATGCGCCGCCAAGTCTCCACGAAATGGTCCGCGAACTCCGGTTCGTAGAGCATGTTGAGCTCGTGGTCGGCGGAGCGTCCGCCTGGCGGCATGTGCAGATCGACCACGACCTTGATGCCGTATTTCGCGGCAAAGGGAACGACGCGCTCTTCGAGGTGGTCCAGCTTCACCTTCATCCAGGCGTCGTAGTCCGCGAGGTCGCGCTCCGTGTCGGCATAGACCCAGTTGCGGCTCATCTGGTAGCGCACGAGCGTGACGCCCCACGAGGCGAGCTTGGCAAAGTCTTCATCGTGCAAGCCGCGCGAGGGGAGCATGAAGCCGCGGAGCGGGCCATTGTTCACAACTGGCAATTGCCCACAATTGTCCACAACTGGCAAATCACAATTGTCATTGCCATTGGTGGCATTGGAGATTTGTGAACAATTGAAATTTGTGGACATTCCCGCATATTCACACTGGTAGTGCGGATCGTCCGGCGGCCAATCGACGCCCATCGGGAAAAACGCGAGCGAAGCAAGATCGTAGGAGACCTCGCCCGTGGCCTCCTGAATTCCAACAACGAGCGTGGCCGGGCCGGAGACGCCGCCGGCAAGCGACGCGCGGTGGCGATAGGTGTACCAGCCGAAGTCTCCGGTCTTGCCGGCCGGTCCGGGATACTTCATCGCACCGGAGGCGTCCTTGTAGGTGAGCATGGCCTTCATGCCCTGCCAAGGTTTTTCCAGCTGTTTAACACCTGAGCACCTGCCGCGGATGCGCCACTCCACGCCGCCACGATCGAGAAACGGCGCCAGATCCACCTCGGTGGAGACCGTGGCGTTCCGGCGACCGGTGTCGCCGCCGGCGCGGAGCGTGACGACCGAGCCGGAAACCTCCGCATGGTCGGGAATGTTCCACACGCGCCCGGCGATTTCAACGGGCGCGGCCCCTGCCGTGCAAAGGGCGGCGCAAAGTGCTGCTATTTTGGAAACTCGAATTTTCATGACTGGTGGAATAAAATGCCTTTCTCCTACCTGCGGTGTGCCCCTGCCAACAATGTGTGGCCCTACCTGCGGGGCGCCCTGCATGCAAGGGGCGTCCTGCCCGCGGTGTGCCCCTGCCCTCAAGGGGCGTCCTGCCAGCGAGGGGCACCCTGCATGCAAGGGGCGTCCTGCCAGCGAGGGGCGTCCTGCCCGCGAGGGGGAGCGCGAAGCGCCCCACTCGCGGATCATCAGCGCCCCACTCGCGGATCATCAGCGCCCCACTCGCGGATCATCAGCGCACGACCAGGATGAACGGACTCGTGAGTCCGGCGTAGAGAACGCCCCCGGAGTAGGAGAGCGTCACGTTGTTTTTGGCGCGCCCGTTCAGGGTCGCCGGCACGGCAGTTTGCGGGAGTTCTCCGGAAATCGCGCCTACATTGGCGACCGCGACGCGGTCAAACGACCCGGCAGCGTAGTCCGTGATTTCGATTGCGACGTCGCCGTTAAGCGCCAGCGTCCCGATCTCGAACGGGGCGGCCTGCGTGGCATCGACGGCGAACCCTGCGCCGTCGGCAAGCGAAACCGATTCTACGGAGCCCACACCGCCGAGGAGCCCCGCGCGGACTTCGAGCGTCCCGGAAAGAGTGTTCGCGCCGTCCAGAAGGAGCGTTCCGCCTCCGGTCTTGCGCAGAACGCCTGCGCCGGAAACGACGCCGGGCACGGTAAGCGTCAGCCCGGCGTCAACCGAAATCGTGCCGCCATTCGTGAGGTCCTCGCTTCCGGCGACCGCACCGGCGTTTTTCACGACGACCTCCGTCGCGGCGGGGAGCGAGAACGAACTCTCCACGGCCTTGAACACGCCGTTGCTGCAGAAGACCAGCGCCGAGGCCGAGCCGAAATTCGCGGCGCTCGCGAACGTCGCCTGTGCCGCAGGATGCCCGATCTGCCACTGCCCGGTGAAGCCCGTGTTGTCGCCGCGAAGGTTGAGACCGGCCGGATGGGCGACGTCGAAAGCGGCGTCCTGATAGCGGCAAAGCAGTGCGCCGGAGCCGGAGACCGGGGCCGAGATCGTCAGATGCCGCCCGGTTTTATCGGCGCTCGCGCTCGTCGAAGCCCACGCCGTCTCGAAGATCACCGGGTCCGCCGCCGAGCCTCCGATTTCGACCGCGCCGTCGAGAGTGTTTCCCCAGTCCGTTGTCGTGGTGAGGATTCCGCCGCCGTAGAGTCGCAGGTCGGATATCGTCGTCTTGACGCCGCTTGCCTGCCCCTGCACCGCCAACTTGCCGCCGGAAAGAACGGAGAGCGAATGGCCGTCGAATGTCGAAGACGCAAAGCGCTTCGAGCGGATCTGGTGGCCGTCCATGACAAAGTAGTCGGCGTTGCCGTCCGGGGGCGCCTTGTCGCTCCAGCGGGTGCCGGCCACGAGCGAGTTCTCCGCGTAGGCGTCCGTCCCGGTGGAATACACCGCCTTTTTCGCGAGTGTGTACACGAGGTATTTCCTCCAGCCGTCCTCCTCGATGGAGAACGTGCCGTTCGTGACGAACTGGCGCAGCGACTCGTCCGTGTTTTCCGCCGTGGCGACGAAGTCCGCCGCCGTGACGCCGGCGTCGCCGAGATTGGCCGCCGAGAGGATGCGGTAGGACTGTTTCGACGCGAGCGACGTGATGACCTGCACCATGAAATCGACGCGGATTTTCTCTCCGGCAGCGAGGTTGTTCACGATGTCGCCGTCGATGGTGACGAGTCCGCCGCTCAGAAACTTGCGGATGAAAGGAGTTCCGGCGGAAGTCGATTCGAGCGTCAGAGAAGAGAGCGCGGCGTTTTCGTTCGAGGTGTCGATGTTCGAACCACCCTGGAGCGTCACGGGACCGGCCTTGACTCCGTTCACGATGCGTAGCATTTTCGGCTGCGCCATGGTAATCGGCGTGGCGGTGTTGTCATAGCCAGTTCCGAGTTGCAGGATGCTGTTCGCGACGACGCCGTCAATCCCGGAAATCGAAACATTTGCAAGTTCGACGCGCCGGTCGTGCGCCCCCTCGAAGCCGGAATTATGGATCGTTAGAGTCCCCGTTCCGGAGATGGTCGAACCGCCGGTGATTGAGAACCCTACATTGGCGCTGCCGGTTTTGTAAACGCCAAATGTGCCGCCGCCGTCAAGCGTGATTGCCGCGCCGGAAAGCGTGGTGGAGCCGCCGTTGCCGCCGCCGAACAGCTTACCGTTCTGCGAAAGCGTGATGGCGGGCGACGAACCGAAACTGGTGTTGCCGTAGCCCACGAGGCATACGCCGTTGCCGCCGCCCTCGACCTCGATCGAGCCGGCGTAGGCGGAGTTGTTGCCCATGAAGTGCGTGTAGAACTGATGGCCTTCCCTGTCGGGGCTGTCGCCTTCCACGTGTTGGACCTTGATGCGAGCCGTGGCGTCGCCGGAAATGGCGGAAGTCAGGTTGATGCGGCGAGCACCACCGTCGGCGTTGCCCTGGATGATCGACGGGGCGGAGGCGGTGCCTTTGGCCGTCATGTTGCCGCCTAGCGTCACGGTGGTGTTGCCGCCCTGGCTCTGCGTGACGAGGGCGTTGTAAACGATCAGGTTGTTGACCGTGAAGGTGCTGCCCTTTCCTTTCAGCATGAGATTCGCGCCGCCGTCGAGCGTGAGCGAATCGCCCTTGAACGTGTTGGACGCATTGTCCGTCGGAGGAGTCCGTGTGTTGAGACCGTTGTTGACGAGGTAGTGCTTGCCCGGCACAGGCGCGCCGCCTGGGAAATGCGCGCCCGCAACGAGCGAGTTCTGGTTGAAGCCGTCGCTGGCGTTTTGCACGACGTAGCCCGTCGTGTCGGAGATCGCGGTTTCGTAGGCGTTGGCGGTCAGCGCCAGCGCAGCAAGCGGCACGGCGAACGTGCGCTGTATCGTTGCGTTCATGGTTTGTTCCTGTTGAGTCCGTTCGGTTGAAAAGTCGGAGACGGAAGGACGGGCGGGACTTGCGGGACTGGCGCCGGTCGCGCCGGTCGCGCCCGTCCCCTCGCCCGTCCCGCCGGTCGCGCCGGTCCAAGCAGCTGCGGCGCGGCCGGAGGCCGCACCCCCCACGTTCTGTGCCTCGCCATTATTGGCGAGGTTAAAGACCGCCGCGCCGAGGGCGGTAAGGCCGCAGAGCGCAAGGACGAGCAGCAGCGCCCTGCCGCCGGGCTTCTTCGCCGCCGCGCCGAGCTTGACGGCGAGGATCTGGCGCGCCAAATGCAGCCGCCGCGCCACCGTGCCAAATGGAATCGAGAGGAACTTCGCGATGTCCCGCACCGGCATGTCCACGAAGTAATGCAGGACGACTGCCTTTTTGATATCCTCCGGCAGCGACTCGATCGCCTCGCGCAGCAGCGATGCGTCCAATGCCTTGTAAACCTCGCCTTCGGAAGATTCGTCCGCGACATCCGGCACATCGCCCGGGAAAAACTCGTTCGCGTTGGACTTGCGCCGGACGCTTTCGCGAAAGAGGTTCGTCAGAATCTGGCACATCCAGGCGAAGAACGCCGACTGCTCCAGATAGTCGTCGATGTTGTCCACCACCTTGGCGAAGGTGGCGTTCACGAGTTCCTCGGCGTCGGACTCGTTGACGCAGAAACGGCGGGCGAGCGACATGAGACCGGCCTTGTATTCGCTTACAAGCCGTTTCGCGCCGCTGTCGCGGTTCTGCCTCAGTTCTTCAACGATGTCCATTTCCCGGAAACAGAATGCTGCCACATGAATAAATGCGGATTCGCGGATTTTGTTTCGCAAGGATTTTTGGTCCGAAGCCAACGTTCTGGTAGTTGGCGCAATTTCGTTCGGGTGGTTGGAGCATTTGAAGCCAAAATGCCGGGTATGCTACAGCGGCTTCGCGGCGCAATCGACGAGCTTGCGGGTGGCGCGGTCGAAGGAGAGGCCAATGAGCCAGATCGGCTTGCCCAAGGCGCGATACGGATCGGCATAGCCCTTTTCGCGCAGTTGGGCGAACGCCGCATCAACCGGCTCGCCGACCTTGAGCTCGAAGACGTAAATGCCCTTCTTGTGCTTCGCCACGATGTCTGCGCGGCCGTCTGACTGCCGATCCTCGGATACCACCTCGACGCCCTGCGACGCGAGAAGCGTGTAGAGGACGCGCTCGAAGGAAAACTCCTGGACGCTCTCCTCCGTCGGACCGTAGGGAAGATGCGCGTAGAGCGACTTCATCCCGACAAAGAACTTCGGCCAATCTGCCGCTAGAAGTTTCGCCCCAAGCGATGCCGCCCACTGCATGCTCTCTTCGGCCATTGAAGAGGTTCTTCAGCAGCGAGACCGTGAGCGACTTGCCGAAGCGCCGCGGGCGCGAGACGAACACGATTTTGGAGTTCGGGTCGGAGACAAGCTTGTGGACAAACGCCATCTTATCGACGTAAATCGCGTCGTTTTTGCGGAGTTCGGCGAAGTCGTCGCTGACATCGTTGATTTTGGGCAGTGGCTGTTCCGTGTCTTGCATGCCGGGAATCATACCACAATGCAGGGCGAACGCCAAGCGGCTTTCGCCAGTTGAAAAGTTGGGCTTACGCCGGTTGAAAAGTTGGGCTAACGCCAAGTTGAAAAGTTGAAAGGTTGAAAGGTTGAAGGAAAAGGGACGAAAGGACGGGCGGGACTGGCGGGACAAGCGGGACGGGCGTCAATCCCCTCGCCTGACCCGCAAGTCCCGCAAGTCGCGCCGGTCGCGCCAGTCCCGCCGGTCCAAGCAGCCGCGGCGCGGCCGGAGGCCGCACCCTTGTCTCTTGATTTTCGCTAGTATT
>DJYI01000160.1 GCA_002448475.1 Verrucomicrobia bacterium UBA6982 | reverse complement strand
GCAGGATGCCCGCGCTCCCAGGAAAGCCCGAGACAAGCGACAAGCGACTTGCGGCGCGTTCGGTGGGCGCGCCATACCAGAGCGAGCGCGCCATACCAAAGCGGGGCGGCTGGATTTGCCACGGGAAAAGCGTTGCGGTAGTATCCCGCGCCGCCATGGAAAACGAATCTGACGCACCTTCATCGACTGATTATCGCGCGATCCGCATCGAAAACATGCGCGCGCTCCAGGCCGCCGGGCATGAGCCGTTCGGCCGCCGTTTTGATCGCACCGGAGTAATCGCGGCCATCCGCGAACTCGGCGCCCCGCTTCTTGCCGCGGCCGCCGCCGCCAAGGCCGAATCCGAGGCTGGGCAGAGGGACGGGGCTCCGGCGCCCGCGCCCCAGCACGCGGCCGTGCCAGGCCCCGTTGTCAAGGCCGCCGGCCGCCTGCTCGCAATCCGCAAGATGGGCAAGACCGTCTTCGCCGACTTGCGCGACGGCTCCGGCAGAATCCAGCTGTTCGTGAACGCCAAGGCGTGCGGCGAGGACGCATTCGCGGCGTTCGCCCACCTCGATCTCGGCGACCACATCGGGTGCGAGGGGGAGCTGTTCGTGACGCGCACCGGCGAACTTTCCGTCCGCGTCGCCGCGTGGACTCTCCTGTCCAAGGCGCTCGCGCAGCCGCCGGAGAAGTTTCACGGTCTCGTCGATACCGAGGACCGCTACCGCCGCCGCCATGTGGACCTGTTTTCCAATCCCGAGTCTCGCGAGCGCTTCTACAAGCGCAGCGCGATTCTCCGCGAAACGCGCAGGTGGCTCGAAGACCGCGGGTTCATTGAGGTCGAGACTCCGATCCTCCAGCCGCACGCCGGCGGAGCCACGGCCAAGCCGTTCGTCACGCACTACAACGCGCTGGACCGCGACGTGTTCCTGCGCATAGCCCCGGAGCTGTATCTCAAGCGCCTGATCGTCGGCGGGTTCGACAAGGTCTTCGAGATCGGCCGCGACTTCAGGAACGAGGGGCTCGACCGCACGCACAATCCAGAGTTCACCGTGCTGGAGCTCTATCAGGCATACGGCGACCGGCGCAGCATGATGGACGTCATCGAGGGGCTGCTGCCGCATCTGTGCGACACGGTGATCGGTTCGCGCAAGGTCGTCTGGTGCGGCAACGAGCTGGACTTCACCCCGCCCTATCGCGAGGTCTCCTACGACGATCTGGTGAAGGAGCGCATGGGGGCGGACTGGTTCGACCTGCCGCTGGAGGAGGCGCAGAGGCGCGTCGAGGCGCAGGGGCTGCCGTTCGACCCGTCGTGGAACATGCTGCTGCTCACGCACGAGGTTTACGACAAGCTTGTCGAGAAGACTCTCGTGCAACCGACGTTCGTGACGCGCGTTCCGCACGAGTTCGTGCCCCTGGCGAAGGTCTGCTCCGACGACCCCACGAAGGCGGACGTGTTCGAGTTCGTCGTCGGCGGCCGCGAACTGTGCCCCGGCTACACGGAGCAGAACGATCCGTTCGCCCAGCGCGAGGCGTTCGCAGCCCAGGTCGAGGAGGATGCCGAAAGCGAGGATCTCGATTTCGTCGAGGCGCTCGAAAGCGGAATGCCGCCCACCGGCGGACTCGGGCTTGGCATGGACCGCGTGACGATGATGCTCACGGGCACGGAGACAATCCGCGACGTGATTCTGTTCCCCATGCTCAAGGACTCGAAATAGCCATGGCGAAGCCCGTTGTCTTTGTCGATGGCGCGTCCGGCACCACCGGTCTGCGCATCCGCGAGCGTCTTGGCGCGCGCGACGACCTGGAATTGTTCGCCCTCCCGGACGACCGGCGCAAGGATCCCGCGGCGCGCCGCGACGCGCTGCACTCCTGCGACGCGGCGATTCTGTGCCTCCCGGATGACGCCGCGCGCGAGGCGGCGGCGCTGGCCGGGGACTCGCGCGCCGTGCTGATCGACACATCGACAGCCCACCGCACCGCGCCCGGCTGGACGTATGGCTTTGCGGAACTTGAGGGCGGCGCGCGCCGCGACGCAGTCCGCGCCTCCCGTCGCATCGCCAATCCGGGGTGCCATGCCAGCGGTTTTGTGGCGCTTGTGGAGCCGCTTGTCCGCTCCGGGCTGCTGCGCCTGGATGCGCTCGGCGGCGGCGGCGCGCTTTCGTGCTTTTCGCTCACGGGATACACGGGCGGCGGCAAGAAAATGATCGCCCAATACGAGGCTTCGCGCGACGAGCGCGATCCGCTGCTCGCCGCGCCTCGGCTCTACGGTCTGTCGCAGGCGCACAAGCATCTGCCGGAAATGGTCGCGCAGTGCTCGCTTTCGGCTCCTCCCGCGTTCTGCCCTGTTGTGGCCGACTTCCCGTGCGGCATGGAGGTGCTTGTGCCGCTTCCGGCCAGCGCCTTGCGCGGCGGCGCGGACGCCGTGGCCGCCGTCTATCGCGAGACCTACGGCGACGGTCCGGTGGTGCGTTTCGCCGGGGGCGCCGGAGAGTCCGAGGGCGGGTTCCTGTCGGCCGCCGCGATGGCCGGCTGCGACAGCATGGAGATTTCGCTCCACGGCGGCGAATCGGGGCGGCTTGTGGCCGTGGCGCGATTCGACAATCTTGGAAAGGGCGCGTCCGGCGCGGCCATTCAGAACCTGAACCTTGCTCTTGGGTTCCCCGAAACTGCGGGGCTGGTCCTGCGGTAGCGCGCATTCCCGCGGCGGCGAGGCCGCCGCGGGACATCAGATGTCGCTTGTGACCCGACCTACGACGGCCGGGTGCAGATACACCGGGTCGGCCGGGCCGCAGGAGCCGGCGAGGTAGAACTCCGCAAGTCCCTCCGCGGTTTTTGCGAACAGGTCGCGAGGGAGCGGGGCGGCGGCCTCCGCGCCGGGGACTCCCTCAAGGAGAGCCGACATCCTGTCGGGATCGAAGAGGAACACCGCGCGCCCGTCGGAGAACGCGGCCGCGGGCGACGACTCGAAAAGCCGCAGGTCGGCGGAAGTGTGCGAAAGCGCCGACGGATCGTCCGGCTCGTCGAAGCACCAGACGTGGCCGCGCCTGGCGTCGCCAAGCAGCCGCGCCCTTGGCGCGTCCGGGTTTCCGCGTCTCCAAAGCGCCAGAAGCGCCGCCGCCGAGACAACTCCGCGCACGGGCAGTTTGTCGGGGGCGGCCATGCCGCTGGCGATTGCAATCGCGGAGCGGACTCCAGAGAATGAGCCGGGACCAGTTCCGACAACGAACTCCGTGAGATCGCGCGCGGCGACGCGGGCCTCGGCTAGCGCGGCGCGAACGAGCGGCCAGGCGTCGCCGCGTCCGGAGGCGGGGAGCGAGACGGAGGCGACCAAGGCGTGGTCCGGACCGAAAACCGCGGCCGAGGCGACTGGACCCGAACGGTCGAGAGAAAGCAGCATGGCCTAGCGCGATGACGAGATCGCGGGAATTTCGACGGCGATGGCGCGATCGATGCGCCCGATGTCGCCCCACGAGAACAGCGGCGCGGAAAGCCCTGCCGCCAGAAGAGCGGAAACGTCCGGGCGCACCTCCGCCCAGTGCTGCTCCCACTCGCCGCCGCGCCCGGCGGCGAGCTTTTCGGCGAAGACCGAGCGGAACACCGAGTCGGCGCCGGCGGAGAGCCGCGCGCGGTAGCGGCGCGCGCAGAGGCGCGAGGCGAAGAACCCGGCCGCGAAAGTCGCGGCCCCGGCCAGCGCGGCGGCCAGCCAGCGCGGCGCGAGGCGCAGCAGAGAGGCATCCTGCGGCAGCGGGCGCACGGCGAAATACCACGCCAGGGCGAACACGGCCGCGGTGGCGGCGGCCACGACCAGCGCGCGGGCGACGCCGATTCGGAAGAGCTTCGCGCGGGCGGCGGAAAGGACGCGCGCCTGGACGCAGAGGCGCGCGAAGTCGCCCTGCACGCCGGCGACGAGCGCGTCGAAGCGGCGCGACGAGGCGCCGCGCAGCATTTCGAGCAGTTCGGCGCGGTGCTTCTCGAATCCTTCGAGCGGAATGCGGGCGGCCATGCGGGCGTCGGAGCGCGGAGTCCACGTGGAGAGAATAGGCGGCAGGTCCTTGGTGTGGAGGATGCGGGCCAGATTCCAGCACAGCGTTCCGTAGGCGCGGGCGAAGTCCTCCATCGAGTCGAACGTGTCGGCCTTGTTCAGCAGGACCCGGAGCTTGAACTCCATGCCGTGCAGGCAGGCGGCGAGGACGTCCACCGTCTCGCCGGTCGTGCCGGGCTTTTCGGGGTCGAACAGGAACAGCACGAGGTCGCACACTCCGCAGAAGGCGCGGACTGCGGCGGTGAAGTCGTAGGTGCGCGAAACCGTGCCTTCCGGCGTGTCGATCATGCCTGGGGAGTCAACGAGATTGACGCCCCGCAGGTATTCCCGCGCGCGGACCTTGACCGCTAGGTGCTGAAGGAAGTCCGGGCCGAGGCGGGAGAGACCCTGAAACTCCGCCGGAAGGCGTCCGAGCGCCGACGGGCCGTAGAACTCGCCCTCGGTTTCGCCGTAGATCAGAACCGTGAATGCGTCGTCCGTCGGGGCGACGCCGGTTGTCTGCACCGGCGGATCGCCAAGAAGGGAGTTGACGATCGTCGATTTTCCTGAGGAGTGGTTGCCGAGGAACACGACCGACGGGCGCCCGCCCGGCGTCATCTCGCGCGGGCGCGAGAACTCGAAGCGGTATCGGGCCGCCACGGGCGCGAACGCCCTGTAGAGCCGGTTTGCGCGCGTTTCGGCGTCGGCCGCGCCGCCTTTTCCTATTCCGAACATGGGCGGTCGGGCGCTAGAGGGCGGCTTCCACAAGCGCGGCCACGGCGTCGGCGGGGCCGGAGGCGTCGATGCGTTTCAGGAGCCCGGCCCTTTCGTAGAAGCCGACCACGGGGGCGGTGGAGCGTTCGTAAACCGCGAGACGGTTGGCGATTGTCTCCGGGCGGTCGTCGGCGCGCGTCACAAGCGCGGCGCCGCACTTGTCGCACACGCCCTCGACCTTGGGCGGGAGCGATTTCACGTGGTATCCGGCTCCGCACTTCGGGCAGGTGCGGCGGCCGCCGAGGCGCTCGACGAGAGTTGCCTCCGACACGTCGAGCATGACGGCCGCGTCAACCGTGGCGGCGGCGGCGGCGGCAAGCTCGCCAAGTTTCTCCGCCTGCGCGGAATTGCGGGGGAATCCATCGAAAAAGAGCGTGGATCCGTCCGGCGCCGCGGCGAGCAGCTCGGACACCATCCTGTAGAGCACCTCGTCCGGAACGAGCGCGCCGGCGTCCATGAACGACTTGGCCTCCAGCCCGGCGGGCGTCCCGCGCGCAACCGCGTCGCGGAGCATTGCGCCGGTGGAGACGTGGCGCGCGCCGGTCCTGGCGGCCACGGCGGCGGCGGCGGTGCCCTTGCCGGCGCCGGGAGCGCCGAGGAAAACGACTATCTTTTTCATTGCTTTGCCAAAATCCTGTTTTCTTGTCTGGTATTTGAAAAAAGAGCGGGCGTTTCCGCCCGCTCGCAACTAGTTCATCATCGACTGCGGGAGAGCCGGCTGGGTTTCCCACGAACGTGTTTCGGCCCACGGCAGGTCGCTGTCGTCCGGGTCGCGCATAGCCGCGCACCCTGCGGCGCAGAGCATGGCGAACAGCGCCGCGAGAGCGACGGCCGCCGACGCGAATGCCGGACGGCGGCCGCGGTGATCAATACACGACATCGTCGCCGACCTCGACGGGAACCTGCTCCCAGCCGTACATGTTGTCGGCGATGGCGAGATTGTCGCTGTTGGGCGGATTAACGATGCGGATGCGCGTCACGATGCGGTCCTTGCCGTCCGCTCCCTTGCGGCGGACCATCATCTCGACGGGCGCGAAGGCCTGGCCTTCCTCGGGGCGGATCTCGGCGGCGGCCTCGGGCGAGAGGCCGACGACGACGAACGAAAGCTCGCCGTCAACCTTAACGACCTTGCCCTTGACGCCCGGGGTCCATGCGTCCTTGGTCGGCTCGTCGCCGCGCTTGGCGGACGCCGTGGCCGCGCCGCCGCCGGACGAGCTGTCGAACGTGATCTTCGTGATGTCGGAGCGGAGGCGCTCGATCTGGCTCTTGAGGTCGGCGATCGACTGGTCGCGCTCGGCGATCTGGTCGTTGAGGGAGGAGATTTCGTCGTTGAGGTCGTCCTTTTCGCGGTTGAGGCGCGCCACCTCGCCCTCCTTGGCGATTAACTGGTTCTCCTTCTCCTCGGCGAGCTGGCGGGCGCGGACGACCTCGGCCATCTGGGTGCGGCGGAGCTTCTTCTCCTCGTTGAGCATCTCGATCACGTCCTCGAACTTCTCGCGGACGGACTTCATCTGCTCGCGCGTGGCGAGGAGGCGGGCCGTCTGGTCCTTGGCCTTCTGGAAGGCGTCCTCGAGCAACTCGTTCATCGTGCCCTTCCCGTCCGTCTTCGGGCGGCCCTGGACGTCCTTCTCAACCTTGCCGTTGGACATCTTGTAGTAGGCGGCAAGCTGCGAGTCCTTGCCGCGGAAGCTCATCGTCGGGGCGGAGCCTTCGAGCCTGTCCTCGTAGGACTCCCAGAACGACGACATCTGCGGGTTGTCGTTCGGACGGTCGGTGACGTCGTCCACATCCCATTCCGGATGGTTGACGACCGGCGCGTCCTCGGGCTCCGACGCCTCGATCGTGGTGACGATCTTTTTGGCGAAGTCTTCGAGCGCGCGGGTGCGGCCGATAAGCAGTTCGCGCTTGCCGAAGTTCTGGAAACCCATCCAGAAGGCGGCGAGAGCCAAGACGAAAATGACGACGACTAGGACTTTGAGAAGTTTGCCCATGGCGTAAACCGATTGCGTTGTAAATGTCGGAATGACGGGGGGATGATACCCCATGTTCCCGCAGAAGGCAAGGAGATTTTTGACGTGCGCCGCGAGCCGATTCGGCGGGGCCCGCCCGTCGTATTCGGTCAGGGATAGGGGTT
>DJYI01000101.1 GCA_002448475.1 Verrucomicrobia bacterium UBA6982 | reverse complement strand
CAAGCAGCGCTTCGCCTTCATCACGGGCGTCTCAAAGTTCTCCAAGGTGTCGATCTTCTCCGACCTCAACAACCTCAAGGACTACACGCTCCACCCGGTCGCCGGAACGCTGTTCGGCTTCACGCACGAGGAGGTGCGCAAATACTATCCCGGAAAACTCGCGGAGCTGGGGGCCAAGTTCGGCCATGACGCGGACTGGGCATTCGACGAAATCGTCAGGATGTATGATGGCTACAAGTTCCACCCCGATGCCCTGCCCGTCATCAACCCAGTTTCGCTGGGCATGACGTTCGACGCCTTGGAATTCCAGAGTTGGTGGTCGAAGACGGCGATTCCGACATTCCTCATCGACTTCTTCAAAACGCATCCGTTGGATGTCTCCTCGCCGGTAGTCTCCGAGGCCGACATGAACGCCTTCGAGCCGGAAAAGATCAAACCGGTCGTGCTCCTCTACCAGACGGGCTACTTCACGATTAAGGAAATGGAAAGGACCGGAATATCCATTCGCTACAAACTCGGATTTCCGAACATGGAGGTCGAGAATTCGTTCCTTGAAAACCTGTCGGAGCTTTACGTTGGAAAAGATTCTTCCGACTTCGGCGGCATTGTTTCCCGCATTGGCGACACGCTCCGCGACCGCGACCCGGAGGGGTTCGTCGAGGCGTTCAAGTCGTTCTTCGGCGAGATTCCCTACGACCTCACGGACAGGCAGAACGAGCAGTCGTGGCAGGCGATCATGTACGTGGTGATGCGACTCATCGGCATGAACGTCGGCGGCGAGGTGCGGACGGCCAAGGGCCGCATCGACCTGGCCATCGAAACGGCGACGGACGCCTACGTCATCGAGGTGAAGCGCGACTCGACGCCGATGAAGGCCATCGCGCAGATCCGCGAGCAGGGCTACGTGGACAAGTTCCGCCTCTCCGGCAAGCCGATCACCCTGATCGGCATCGCCTTCTCGACGAAGAAGCGCGCCGTGAGCGCCACGAAGATCGTGCGCGACGCCTGACGGCATCGAGAGTCGGCATCGACTTTCCAGGCATCGAGCCGATGAGGCGAGGTCGCGCATAATCTGTACGTTTGGGCTAAACGGCAATGTCTATCGCGCTGGCGACCCTTTGGAGCAAATAATCATCACTCACCAACGATGCCGTCAATCCTCTATTTGAATGCCGCTCGCGGATCTGCGCTTCACCGGCGCAGACTTGATGGCATTCGCCGGTATGCCAAGTCGTTTCGGTGGGATGTCGTCACGCTATAATGGGAGCAGACCGACGCGGTCATGGTGCGGAACTTGATGGCGCGGCACCAGTTCGTCGGCTGCATCATGGAATGCAGGCATTCAGGCCATGTTCTTCCGCCACGTTTTTTCGGCCATGTCCCGGTCGTGTATTTCGAGCCGCCCAGAGGGCCGGAATGGCGCGGTGCGTTGCGAGTCGCTTGTGACAACGTCGCGATCGCCTATGTCGCCTTCAAGGAACTGTCGCGCGTAAATCCGCCGTCCTTCGCGGTAGTCCCGCATCCACTCCGCGCAAGCAAGTGGTCCGATGAGAGGGTGGTCGCATTCGTCAAACGGTGTCGCAGCGCGGGGAAAACGTGCGTCGTCTTTCCCGGACGCCGATACGCGGACTGGGACGAGTCTCTCAAAAACGAAGCCGTGCGGGCGGGCGAACTGGCTGAATGGGTCGCCGCGCTCCCGCGGCATTGCGCGATTTTCGCCGTCAACGACCATGCCGCAGAGGAGGTGGCGCGCGCCCTCGCCGAGACGCACCGCATCCCTCCATACGACGCGACACTGCTTGGGGCCGATGCCGTAGACGACAAAAACGGCGACTTGGGGCCGGGCATGATTTCTTCGGTCCGGCTCGATTTCGAGCATTCAGGCTATCTCGCCGCGAAGTTGCTGGCCGGGAATTCGCAATTCCGCGAGTCGCCTGGAGCCGGACATACCCCATCGTTCGGTCCGCTTCTGTTGGAACGGCGCAAATCGACCGCAGGTCGCGGCCGCCGGGAACCGCGAATCCTCGAGGCCATTGAGACTATCCGGCGCGAGGCCTGCGACGGCTTGACCGTGGCTGATCTCGCCGCGCGCTTCTCCGGTTCGCGGAGACTTTTTGAAATCCGCTTCAAGGAGGCCGCCGGCCACTCGGCGCTCGACGAAATCCTCAACGTCCGCATGGAGCGTGTGCTTACCCTTCTGGCGCGGCCCGATTTCCCCATTGGCGCCATTGCCGATTTCTGCGGTTTCGGCTGCGCCGATGACTTGCGCAAGCGTTTCCGCGACAGGTTCCGCGTTTCGATGCGCACCTGGCGCTCCGAACATTGCCGGTAGCCCGGTGGAAAAATTCTTTTCGTTTTTGTCGTACTTTCTCCGTTTGGTGGGCGTATAATTGTTGCCGTTGCCGCAGATGTCCGCGTGTCGTGCGCGGACTGTCGCGGCGAGGGTCAAAACACCAAAAACGAGGAAAGAGCGAAATGAAGTCAATCATGCACTCCAAATCACGCCTGTGGCGTCTTTCGTCCGCGCCGGTCGCGGTCGCCGCGGCGCTGCTGCTCGGCGCTGTCACGCCTCATGCCGCGTTGGCGTCCGTCAACGACACCGGAAGAGTCATTGTCGGCACCGACGAGACGATGACGGTGGAAATCTCCTCCGACACCATCTGGGACAAGTCCGTCTTCGTCGATGGCGTCCTGCGCAAGACGGGGAGCGGCAAACTCACGATTGTCGGCGAAAAGCTCTACGGCCACGGCCGGATCGAAGTCACCGACGGGCAGCTTGAAGTGACGGCAACCGGTGCGGGCAGCGACGCCATCGCCGAGCCGACCGGCATCCTCGCCGGCGCGGCGATGTGGCTGGACGCATCCCGGCATGTCGCGGGACCCGATGGCGCCGCCGCGACGGACTATGCGAAAACATGGTTCGATGTCCGCGAGGAGAACTGGGAGACGCCCGCCGCCCCGCGCCTCTACATCCGCGCCGAGGGCAAGACGGAACTCTCCACTGGCGGCCTTCTGCCTACAAACGGCGTCGATTCTGTCGGCCGCAGCTATGTTGACTTCGGACGTTTCGGTTCCGGCCAATACATGCTCTGGACCACGCCGGCAGGCGGAAAGGCGTGGATTCCGGTATTTCATTCCTTCATGGCCTACAATCCGAACGGCAGCCACGGCAACGTCCTTGGATCGGCCACGTCGTCGGGCGAGGACAACTCCAAGCAGCAGTATTTCGCGACGACGAGCGGAAGCCAGACCGGAAAATACTTCGCCCAGGATTCCTCCGCGAACTACAACCACCTCCGCAACGGGCGCGTCTTCTGCAACGGGGTGCGGGTGTCGGTCTCGGATCCGATCGACTTGAACGCCCTCCAGATTCTCGAAACCGAGTCGTATCCCGAAGGCAAGGGCGCGGAGGCGTTCTTCAATTTCCGCAACTTCCAGCAGAGCGCCGGATCCGGTTCGGCCGGAAACCGCGTCGGCGGCGGCAGTCTGCACGAGGTACTGATCTTCACGAACAAGGTCGCGGAGACGGACCGCGTGGTCGTTGGCCACTGGCTGCTCCGCAAGTGGGTGAATCTCACCGGCTACGGCGCGATGCCGGCATTCGCCGTCGCACGCGGCGCGACCTTGTCGCTTCCAGGCGTCATTGCGTCGGCGGCGGCGCTGGAGTCAGACGGCGTCGTCCGCATCGACGGCGGGGCGGCCGACCTCGGCGCCGCCAATGCGGCCAACCCCTATGCCGGACTGGGCGGCGTGCTGGAACTCGATGGCGACGCTTCCGTTTCCAACCGCATCGGGGCGGCAGTCGCCGCTTCCTCCGGCAAATCCTACGACGCCGACGCCTGGAACGCCGTGACCGTCTCGTCCGGCACCGCCGGATCAATCCGCAAGACAGGCGCCGGCACGCTTGCTCTTGCGGGGCTCGATTCCGCCACGACAGTCGCAGTTGACGCCGGCATTGCATCCATTCGCCCGCCATTTGCCGGCGGCGCCGCCGTCACAGTTTCGCCCAATGTCATTTCCGATGGCGGCTTCGAGGGAATCATAACGGACAAGCACAAGAATTACACTTCCGGCCAGACTTTTGGCGCATGGACCTCCGCACCGTATTACTGGGCAAGCGGTTCCGCAACACGCATCGCCCGCTATGACTACACGGACATTGGCGACTATAGCGCAGGTCGCGAAGGCTCGTATTTCCTAGTCCTCAAGAAGGGCGGCGGCGCAACCCAGTCAATCACGCTTTCGAAATCCGGACGTTACGAAGTGACGCTACGGGTCGCGGAGCGTCCGTCATATCGTGGTTTCGCGAGAATCTACATTGACGACATTCTTGTCGGCACAGCGCAGACTACTGACGCCACGGTTTGGGATTGCGCCCGTTTTGAAACCCAATGGTTGTCGGTGGGCAGCCATGCGCTGAAGATCGTATGCGAGACGGATGTTGACGTGGCCGTCATCATCGACGACGTGCAGATGAGGTGGCTCGACTCCATCCGGGCCGTGGCCGTCGAGAACGGCAACTTCGAGGATGCGGACTGGGCCATGGGCGGGACGTATTCCGCAATCAACAACGCCATCGCAAACTCCAACGTCCTTTCCTCCGAATACGTGACGGAGTGGACGGTCTCCGGCGGGGTGGAGCTTTTGCGCGCGTTGCCGTATCTGCGTTCCATTGCGAAATTCGAGGCGCCCATCACAGGCACCGGCTCCATTTCCGCTTTCCTGCCCAAGGGGGCTTCCATCTCCCAGACCGTGACGGTTCCGGAAGACGGCCTCTACCGGCTCAGCGCCCTGATGGGCCAATACGTCAAGGCGGGAACGTCGGCAAGCCAGACCTCCGCTTCCGTGCGGCTCTCGCTTGGTTCGGCCGAAGAAACGCTCACGGTCGCCAATGCGTCCGTCAAGCGCATGGGAATGTCGAACGCGGTCAGGCTTTCGGCCGGAGACACGGTGACAGTCGCGATCGCGTCCGAGACCGTCGATGCGGCCTACAACAACGTCGTTGTCGATGACGTGCGCTTGGAGCGTTTGGACAATCTTGTGGCGAACCCAAGCTTCGAGGGCGGCGGAACGGACAACCAGTCGCCTGCCGGGTGGACGGTCGCGGCGAATCCGGGCAACAAGCAGATTCTCTACGACGGCACGGGCAACAACGAGTCGTCCAACTTCGGGACGAGCGTCGCAGAAGGCGCGTGCAGGGCTAGGCTTCACGCCGGGACTCGCCTGGAGCAGACGATTCCCCTTGCCGCAGGTCTTTACCGTCTTTCCTTCTGGAACGTTTCGCGATCCAGCCAGACGCGAGTCAACTGCGGGCCGTCGCCAATCCGCGTGACTCTGGCGCAAGGCACCACGACGAACTTCTGCGCCACGGTCGAGCCGTCGGCTTCCTCGATCAAAATGATGAGGCGCGAGTTCCTGGTTCGCGTAGGCGAGGCGGGCAACTGGACTCTTGGCTTCGAGGCGACTGCCGGTGCGGCCGAGGACCTGAGCTCGTTCATCGACGCGGTGTGCCTGGTTCCGGCCGGGGACGTTGCCGCCGATGCCGTGCCGGACATTGGCGACAATGCGGCGTTTTCAGTCGCGACCGGGGCGACGCTTGGACTTGACTGGCCAGGCGTCATCGAGGCGGTTCGCTTCCGCGTTGCGGGCGCTTCGCTTCAGGGAGACGTGACCGCCGCCTTGGCCCCGGAGTCGCTTTACGGCATCGGGACGCTCCGCATCGAGCCGCTCGGCACAGTGATTGTTCTCAGGTAGAGTGGGCGGCATGACACTCCACGTCCCAGCCGTCGCCGCCGCCGCTCTTCTGGCGGCGTCGCCTCCGTCGCGCGCGCAACTTCTGTTCCACGCCAGATTCGACGGCGATTCCCCCGTCGCCACCATGGCGGCGGGTTCGCCGGCTCCCGTCGTCGCGACGGCCCTGGAATGGGCCGACGGCGTATCGGGCCGCGCCGCAAGGCTTTCGCGCGGCGGGAAGTCCGCCCTGGCCTACGCCGTGGACGGCAACTTGCGTCGCGAAAGCGGCACCGTGTCGCTATGGTTTCGTCGCGAAGGCGACATGGCGGATTCTCCGCAGCCGTCCTCAGGCGACGGAACCATGCGCTACCTGCTCTCGAACCCGCAACCAGCGGGCCGCGCAGGATCGGGCGCCGTAATCCTGAGGCTCCACAGGGAAATGCTCCGGGGCGACGTCTCCGACGACGCCGACTCCTACGGGCAGTTTCCGGCGTCCGGGGCGCTGGATGGGGAATGGCACCACATCGCCATGGCCTGGGACGGGCGCGGAATGCGCCTTTATCTCGACGGGCGGCATCACTGCACGCGCAATGCCTCCTATTCGCCGATGCGGGCCGCTATTTCCGGCGGCTTCCGATTTTCCAGAATCGTCGCATTCGACCGTTTCTTCGTGGGGAATCTGGATGGCTCCGAGCAGTGCGGTGGCGACATCGACGAACTGCGAATTTTCGGCACCCCCCTAGGCGACGACGAGATTGCCGCTCTCGCCGCCGAGTTCCAGCCGTCCGGGCGTCGCGCTTCCGGCACCACGTCGCCGGACTACATGGCGCTCTATGCCCGGAATGGCGCCAACCCCTACGTGGGTGCGTGTCCGGAGATTCCGGGCGTCATACCCGCCGAGGACCTCGAACTCATTGACGAGATACGGCTTGATTCGCCGGAGTCGGTCGAGCGCCTTCGCGCGGAGAACAGGCTGCGGACGGTCGGCGGCATCTCCTTCGGCGAAGTTGGCGGCATCCCCTACGCCGAACTCGGCGAAGAGCGCGGTAGCCGACTGGCCCTGCGTTTCGCGGCGGTGGACGACGCTTCGCCAATCTACGCGTTCGATCTCGATTACCCGGACGACAAGATGCGCACGATCGACGTGACAATCCAAGGCGCACAGGATCCAGCCAACGACTACACCATGCAGTGCGGTGTCCTGGCGGGCGGCGAATACCCGTCCTCGGGCGGCATCGCGACGCATCGCACCGTCTGGTGGCGGCGTCCGGGCGACATCGCGTTCGTCGTCATGTCCGCGCAGAAAAGCGGCGCCCCGGCGGCCGTCTCTGCCGTCCGCATCTGGCGTGTCAAGTCGGGGACGCTTCCTCCGGCGGTCGCCACGCCAGCGGCGGCCTCCGCTCGTCGCTCCGGAAGCTCGGCCGACGATTCGCCGGCGCGGCATGGCTGCGCCCCGCGCCGCCACGTCGGCCTCTACTTTGAGGATCCGGCCATCGGCTGGGACTTCTCCGTCCCCGGCGGAATCTCCACGCCGGAGTCCATGGGCGAGACGATCGACCGCGCCATTGCAACGATGCGCTTCGCCGGCGAAGACCTCCTGATGTATCCCGGCGCATGGTATCAGGGGCTTATCGGCGAATCCTACGATCCGCGCAGCCACGCCCCCGACTTTCTCTCCGGCTGGTATGTGAAGATCGACGCGGAATGCGACCTCGGCGTCGTGCCCACGCTCAACGTCAACAACATGCCGGTTCCGGACGGACTCGTCACGCTCGAGTCCATGACCAACGGAACGCTCCACTCTTCTCCGGTCGCCATCCACGACACGGGCCTTCCCAATTGGGGCGGCTGGCACGGCACCCCGCCAAACTTCAACGTCGCCCACCCGGAAGTGCAGTCCTACGTCCTCGGAATGGTCGATGCGCTCGTGGCGCAGGGTGCGCCCCATCCGTCGTTCAAAGGCCTGTGCCTCCACGTCACGCGGCATGCCCTGCTGTCGTGGGGCGGCATCGAAAGCGGCTACAACGACTACTGCATCGACGCCTTCCGGGACGCGACGGGCATCCGGGTTCCCGCCGACCGCGCCGATCCCCTTCGCGGAAAGGCGTCCGCCAACTGGCTCAAGACGCATCCGGCGGAAATGGAGGCGTGGCTGGACTGGCGCTGCGACGTGTTGGCGCGGCTTTACGGCGAAATCGCCCGGCGGCTTCTCGCGGCTCGCCCGGACCTGAAGCTCTGGATCAACTGCTGCACCGCCACCTACAACGGGCAGACTTTTTCGCCGGATCCGGATTTCGTCGCGAGGGCGAACCGGGCCGCCGGAATCGACCCGGCGCGGCTGGAGGCCGTCGCGCCGAATCTCGTCCTTTCACAGTGCGTCGTTCCGGCCGACTGGCGCTGCCGCGGCCATCTTCTCCCTGATCCCGCGCGTAAGGAGGCTCTGCGGAGGCTTTGCGACAGTCCGGAAACATACGTGCTCCCGAAGGAGGCCACCCGTCCGTGGGTCCACCAGCACGATCGCTACTGGGAGTCCGCCATCGGCAATCCGGTGCGAAACGGCGGACGCGAAACGCTTACATGCGACTGGATGACCGAAACGGGCTGGCGAGTCACGACCATCAATCCGTCCGGTGCGAGCGCCATCCGGGCCTTTGTGCTGCCTCTTCGATACGATGACGTGCTGGGTGTGAGCAAAGGCGGATTCCTGATCGGTACCTATGGCACGGAGCCGTTCATCGCCCGCTTCGCCCGCGCCTTCCGCGCACTTCCCGCAGTGCGCATGGACGAATTCTTCCGCCAGGGGAACGTCGTTGCGCGCAAGGCCGTCGTCGATGGTCGCACATGGGGCTACGTCGTCAACACGGACTTCGCAGTCGCCGAGGTCGGTGTTGCGCTGCCGGCGGGGGCGGTCGATGCCGTCACCGGCGTTTCGCTGCAGGGCGCCTTGCGCCTGGGCCCCTACGAAATGATCCCCTTTGTCGCCGATTCGGAAAACGGAGCGATGTCGAGATGAAACTTTCGTTTACAACCCTTGCCTGTCCCGGCTGGGACATTTCCAAAATCGTGGACGCGGCTGTCGCGAGCCGCTACGACGCGATCGACTTTCGCGGCTACCTCGATGCCGTCGAGATCGTTGAGAGCCGGTCTTTCAAAGGCCGCGCGCTTCGCGAAATCGCGAGCCGGGTCAAGGACGCGGGGCTGGAGGTGTCGTGTCTTTCAAGCGGCGCCAGAATGACCGCCAGGGACAAGGCCGACCGCGAATGCGAGTTGGACAAGATGCGCCGCTACGCCGAACTTTGCGGCGCCTTCGGATGCCGCCAGGTCCGCATCTTCGGCGGCGCCGTAGAGGGCGTCGCCGATCCCGTGGCCAGCGCCGCGGAAACCCTCGCGACGGCTTCGGAAATCGCCCGTGATGCCGGAATCGTCTTCGCCGTGGAAACGCACGACGACTGGAGCAATACCACGATGCTCCGCTCCGCGCTTCGCGCGGCCGGCGATCCTGATGGAATCGGACTGCTGTGGGATTTGCAGCATCCGTGGTTCGCCGCCGGGGAAAAGCCGGACGTCTCGGCCCGCAACCTCGCTGGCAAACTCTGCAACACCCACTGGAAGGACATGCGGCGAATGCCCGACGGGGGCTTCCATCTGTGTCTCGTCGGAAAGGGCGAACTCCCGCTCCACGCGGTTTTCACATCGCTCCGCTCCATTGGCTACGAGGGCTGGGCCACGCTGGAGTGGGAAAAGCGCTGGCATTCCGACATCGAGGAGCCGGAGATCGCAATCCCCGCCTTTGCGGAATTCTTCCGCGAACTTGCGCGAAAACCCGCAACCATGTAGAAAGAACTTGAAATGAACCCAAACAAAGAACCCGTCAAAGTCGGAATCATCGGACAGGGACGCAGCGGATGGTCCATCCATGCGGATTTCCTGCGCTCCGTTCCGGAACTCTACCGAATTGCCGCCGTCGCTGACCTCATCCCGGAGCGCGTCCGTCAGAGCGCCTCGGACCTCGGATGCAGGGCGTATCCCGATGCCGAGAGCCTGATCTCCGATCCGGACATCGACCTCGTGGTCGTGGCGACCTACAACCCGACGCACGCCAAATATGCGCGAATGGCCCTGCGCGCCGGAAAGAACGTCCTGTGCGAGAAGCCCTTTGGTCTTGCCGCCGCCGACGTGGACGCAATGGCCGCGGACGCGAAAGCCGCGGGTAAAATCGTCCTCCCGTTCCAGCAGCGCCACTACGAAAAGGATTTCATCAAAGTCCGCGAAATATGCGAGTCTGGTCTCCTTGGCGAAATCGTCCGCATCAGGATTTGCTGGCACTCCTTCGGGCGACGCTGGGACTGGCAGACTTCGCGCGCAATGGCGGGCGGCAACCTCAACAACAACGGTCCGCACCCACTGGACCACGCGCTGACGCTTTTCGGCGAGGCGGAACCGGAGGTCTGGGCCGAGGCCGGCGGCTATCTGCGCAGCGGCGACGCCGAGGACGACCTTAAGTTCATCCTCCGCGCACCGGGCCGTCCGACCGTTGAAGTCGAGCTTTCGAGCATCCATGCCTACGGGCAGGACCGATGGTATGTCTGCGGAACGCGGGGCGGCCTCCATGGCGACGAGAAGCATCTGGAATGGAAGTGGGTCGATTTCTCGAAGATGCCCCCGCGCCCGCTCGACCTCGCTTCCACGCCCGACCGCAGCTACAATTCCGAGACTCTCGAATGGCAGACAGGCTGCTGGAACGCACCGACCAGCGAGATCAATCCGGGTGCCGGGGCGCCACCGCCGACAGGCCCCGTCGAGGACTTCTACCGCAACCTCCACAAAGTCCTGACGGAAGGCGCCGCGCCGACCGTCTCTCTGGAACAGGCGCGGCTGCGGGTGGCGACCATGGAAAAAATCCGCGCAGCGGCCGGCATTCCGGCCATGCTCCCGTAGCGGTTTGCCCCTTGACGGCAGAAAGGGATCGACATGGATGAAGCGCCGACACCGGGCCCGCCTTGGGTTCCCGCGCTTCCGGCAACGTTCGCGAGCGGCGTTTCCGCGCCGGCGCTTGACGAGATTGGCCCGCGCGGAGTTTTCGTCCCCGGAGATTTTGCCCGCTTCGCCAGACTGTGGAAAAAACTCGAAGGCGGCGAGTCCGTCAGAATCGCCGCCATCGGTGGCTCAATCACCGCCGGAGCCGGCGCCTCATCCTCGGACAGGTGCTGGGGCCGTCTGCTGTGCGAAGGTCTTGGCCGCGCCTTTCCCGGCGCGAATGTCGATTTCGTGAACGCCGGAATCGGCGCGACGGGAAGCAACATCGGGGCCTTTCGCCTGAAGCGCGACGTCCTTGACAGGCGGCCTGACGCCGTCGTGGTCGAGTTCGCCGTCAACGATTCCGACACCGAAGCGTGCGCCGAGACGTTCGAGGGCGTCGTTAGGCAGCTTCTGCTCGATCCCCGCGGCGTTGCCGTGGCCATTCTCGGAATGTGCGACAGTGGCGGCCGAAACTCCCAGGATCGGGAGGGCGAAATCGCACGGCACTACGGCGTGCCGTTTGTCAGCTGGCGCGACGCGCTTTACCCGTGTGTCGAGTCCGGTAGGATCAAGTGGAGCGACATTTCGCCTGATGTGGTGCACCCGAATGACGCCGGACACGCCTACGCGGCGGCGTTGCTCGGAAGTCTTCTCTCGCAGGCGCATGCGCGCTGGGCGTCCTCCGGGCATCTCGATCCATCCATTTCGCCTGTGCCGCCGCCGCTGTTCGGAACGACGTTCGACAGTGGCGAATTCCTTTGCATGAAAGACGCCTCGATTGTCGCAAATGATGGCTTTTTCCCGTTGGAGGACATCTGCTGGGGCGAGGGCCTGGCATGCACCGCGCCGGGCGGTCGCCTCGTATTCGAGGTGGACGGCGCGACCTGCTCCCTCCTGTATCGGCTCGGCAATAAGCCGTTCGACTGGGGCAAGATCGACGTTTCCGTGGACGGACGCAAAATCGCCTGCGGCCTTGACTGCCACGGATCGCAATCGTGGTGGAAGACGCCGGCGCTTCCGCTTTTCAAAAACGAGGCGGGACGCCATCGCGTCGAAGTCGTTGCCCTGAGTGAAAAGAACGCTGAAAGCGACGGATTCGGCTGCCATCTCACCGGCGTCCTGATTTCAGGAGGACGGCCATGACTGCAATGGCGAAGGAACCGCGTTGGATCGGCGCGCCCGGCAACGAAACCCCGGCGCTGGCGAAGCGTTTTTCGATCCGGGGCGACGCGGTTGTCCGGGCAGTCCTGCGCATTGCCGCGCCCGGATTCTCCGAGGCGTGGCTCGACGGCTGTCGCGTCGGCGACGCAGTTCTCGACCCCGCCCCCACCGACTACACGAAGCGCGTCTATTACCGTGAATACCCGCTTGACCTCGCCCCCGGCGAACACGAGCTGCGCGTCCTTCTGGGACACGGCTGGCTCGACCAGCGCACCGTCTCCGCCTGGCGCAACCACGAGGACAAGTGGCGCGCTGAGCCATGCCTCTGGGCGGAGATGGTGGCGCAGACGGAAAAAGGCGGCACCGTTGCGGTGGGTGCTGGGGACTGTGCCACCCACTTTGCCGCCCGTCCTTTGCTAGTCACCGACGGGACGTGGCGACAGATGCCTTCCCCACTTGCTTGGGACGACTTGCGCGAAGGCGAAATCGTCGATCCGGGTTTCGTGCTGCCGCGCGCCGGCTTTGTCGATGGCGCTCCTGCCGTTGAAGTGGCTGGACCGGCCGGCGCTCTCCAGCGCGCCGATTTTCCTCCCGCGCGGGTTGTCCGCGACATCCTGCCCATTCGCGTCTGGCGTCCGAAGGCGGGCGGCTGGATGTTCGACTTCGGAGAGGACATCGCCGGATGGGCGCGCGTGACGTTCCGTGGAGGCCGGCGCGGCGACGTTGCGACCCTCCGCTACGACGAGCGCGTCGCGCCGGGCGGCGAACCGGCCGTCCACGTTTCCCGCGAGGGGCTTCCACGGAGCGGCAACGCCATCCTCTGGCCAGAGAACGCCCGCGCGATCGACTGCTTCCACACCGCCTTCGGTTCCGACGCGCTCTTCCCCGGCCTCGGCGGCGGCGCCGCCATGCAGCAGGATCGCTTCGTGATTCCGGGCGCGAGCGGTCCCAATGCTCAGACCCTGCCCGGCGCAACCTACGAGCCGCGCTTCGTTTACCATGGCTTCCGCTACCTTTGGGTGCGCGGCGTCGAATCGCAACCCGACGCCGTCGCGCGGGAAGTGCGCACCGATTTCGTTGAGCGCGGCATCCCGTCGTTTGGCGACCCGGATATCGACGCCCTTGTGGCGATGGCCGAACGCGCCTACAAGGCCAACTTCGCCGATGGAGTCCCCACGGACTGCCCGCACCGCGAGAAGAACGGCTGGACGGGCGACGCGCAGATCGCCTGCGAGTTCGGTTTGCTCGCTTACGACAACGTCCCGGCCTACGTCAAGTGGTGCCGCGATCTCGCGGACGCGCAGCGCGAAGACGGCAATCTTCCAGGCATTGTTCCGTCGGGTGGCTGGGGCTTCGAGGAACGTCCCGGCGGCCTCGGCTACGGTCCCGTCTGGGGCGGCGCCGTCGCGATCGTGCCCTGGACGCTCTGGATGATGCGCGGCGAACGCACTGGCCTCGAAATCTGCTACGACGCCATGAAGCGCTATGCCGAATACGAGGAGTCGCATCTGGGGTCGGATGGCCTGGTCCACCACGGACTCGGCGACTGGATTTACGCGGGAAACTACGTCGGGCCGGAGTTCGTCGGCACCGCCTACCATCACGAGGTGCTGCGCATCATCGCCGAAACGGCGCGCCTGAAAGGCGAGTCGGACGACGCGGCCCGGTTTGGCGCGCTCGCCGCCCGCGTCTGGCGCGACTTCAACGCCGCCCATGCCCAAGGTGACGGACTCTACGGGAGCGGAGGCCAGACCGAACAGGCCGCGGTTCTCGAACTCGGGCTCGTCCCGGAAGCGGATCGCCCCGCCGCCGAGGCGCGGCTCGTCGAAGCCGTCCACCGCGCTGGCGACCGCTTCGATGGCGGCCTTGTCGGCAGCAAGCATGTCTTCCGCGCCCTGTCCCGCGCCGGGCGCACCGACCTGGCGCTGGCGATGCTCAAGGCGAAGGGATGTCCCGGCTTTCTGCACTGGCGCGAAGCCGGCGGCACCGCGCTATGGGAAGACTGGTGGACGGGGGCCTCCCGCAATCACGTCATGTTCTGCGACTTCGCCGCCTGGGCAATCGAGTTCCTCTTTATCCTCAACAACGACCCCACACCATGAAACATCCCAAAATCGGAGTCCTCGGAGATCTCGTCTCCGATGCGTCGAACATCGTCAAAGTCGCCGACTTTGGTCTCCCATGTACACAGGTCTGCTGCTGGAACATGGACTTTTGCACCCGCGACATGGCCCGCAAGGTGCGGGACGTCGCCGCCGGGTGCGGCGTCCGTCTCACGGCGCTCTGGGCAGGCTACAGCGGTCCAAGGGAATGGAACTTCACGCGAGGTCCCGTGACGCTCGGTCTCGTTCCGCCCGCCTACCGCCAGAAGCGGGTGGAGGACCTCAGGCGTTGGGCCGACTTCGCCGCCGAGGCCGGTGCGCCCGCCATCATCACGCACTGCGGGTTCCTTCCGCCAACCGACGGATGCGAACTTGGCCGGGAGGTGAAGGTCGGGACGGGCTTCGTGCGCTACCTCGAATTCATCCCGAAACTCCTCGGCTGCGGTTTCGACGGCGACATCACGATCGAGCGCGAAATCAAGGGTTCCGCGCAGGACCGCGACATCCGCGACACGATCGGTTATCTTTCGGGAATCCTGGACGGCTGCTGCGGCTTTTAATCGTCGTGCGTTGCGAGCCGTCTCGGCGAGCCGCCGCCCCCCTAGGACACAGACACCCCATGATGACCCCAAAAACAGATTCGCGGCCGTCCGACGCGCCGCTCGCGACCGGCCGGCCCCTCGTGGAGGACACCGCCGCGCACTGCCCGCTGCCCTCGCTCGCGCGCAACGACCCGGACTTCCGCCCGGACGGCGCCTACTGGCGCGGCTCCGTGTGGCTGCCCACCGCCTACATGGCCGTCAAGGCCGCCGACGGCGTCGGCGACTACAGCCTCGCCAGCCGCCTTGTCCGCGAACTCGTCGGCCACATGGCCGCGACCTACCGCGACTTCGAGCCGCACACCATCTGGGAGTGCTACTCGCCGGCCGAGATCCGGCCGGGGACATACGGCAAGAAGCCCGGCTACAGC
>DJYI01000028.1 GCA_002448475.1 Verrucomicrobia bacterium UBA6982 | reverse complement strand
CTGCTCCGGCTCGCCCTTGCGCAGGAGTCCGTGATTCACGTGGACGCAGACTAGCTGCTTTCCTACTGCCTTTATCAGAAGCGCGGCAACTACGGAGGAGTCCACTCCGCCGGAAAGTGCGAGGAGAACCCGCTTCTTGCCGATCTGGGCGCGGAGCGCCGCGATCTGTTCGTCGATGAAAGCCTGTGCGAGCGCCGGTGTTTCGATGCGCTGCATGTCGTCGGGACGTTTGTCGGCCATGGTTGGGTGGATTGTTTGTTTTGCTGTTTGCGGGCGGAAGCGCCCGAATGGAAAGTCAACGCGGGGCATTCTACCACAATCCCCCGCCGAATGCGCGGACGTTGACCGCGTGAGGGGTTTGTGGCATTCTCGCCCGCCATGAACGAACCAGGCAGAAAGTGGCGCGGCTGGTCGCGCGGGGAGTTTCAGGCTCATTTCATCAACACTGGAGTGGCGGAGTCCGTGTTTTTCGTTTTTCCGGACTCCACGACCATGCTGCTTGACTGCGGAGATCAACCGGCCATCACCCGCGTCGGCAAGTCGGTAGCGGTTCTTCCCGGCCCCGAACGTCTCGCCGGCGAATGGATCGCCCGCTACGTCGCGCGCGTGAATCCCAACGGAACCGACGTTGACTGGGCGGTTGTCTCTCATTTCCATTCTGACCATGCCGGAACCCCGCGCTGGCAGAAATATCCGCGTTTCCTCTCGGATTTTCCAGGCAAGGACGCCAAGGTGGGGCCGATCGGCGGTTGCGCGCGAAGCGGATTCGGCCTTGCGGCCGAATTTCTCCGCTTCAGGCGGGCGACTGATCGTGGGTGGCCTGGCTACGACGACCCGATTCCCTTGGGTGGCGACGGTCAGGAGCAGCATGAAATCGCCGCTCACGTCCGCTCCGTCTGGGATGCGCTTCGCCGCCGCGACGGGCTTGCGGTGGAGCCGTTTCGTCTCGGGGCCTCCGACCAGTTCGTCCCCGAGCGAGGGGATGCTCCGGGTTTTATGGTTCGAAACGTTTTCGCGAACGGTCGGATCGCCATGCCCGATGGTTCCGTGCGCGACCTATACGCAAATCTCCTTTCGCGCGGTCGCCCCGATGCGTTCAACGAGAATGCGATGAGCCTCGGCATGATGTTTTCCGTCGGGCCGTTCCGTCTTTTCTGCGGCGGTGATTTTTCGGATCGCTTTGAGGAGCCGGACGGAACGGAGACCTTTATCGAGGACGCTCTCGCCGAGACGGTCGGGCGCTGCAACGTGGCGAAGGTCAACCACCACGGCCACCACGCGATCGGGCGGGCGTTGGCGGGCGCGCTCAATCCCCAGGTGTGGGTGGCGTGCGTATGGGACGTGTTGCACATGACCGACGACACGGCCGAGGCGATGTTCCCCGCCGACATTCCAGTCGCCGCGCAGCCGCTGCTCCTGCCGACGGTCCTTCCGGTGCGCGACGATGGCGCGCGCCCGTGGCACCGCTTTGTGCCGGATGCCTGCCGCACCGGCTGCCACGTGGTGCTGTGCGTTCCTCCCGGAGGGGAAAACTACACCATGACGCTGCTCGACGCGCGCGACGAGGACATGCGCGTCGTCTGGGAGCGTTCATTCGCGACCTGACGCGATCGGACTGACTCCAGTCGGCGCCTTTGACTAAACGACGCCGCGCGGACGGCCGCGCCGACAATGGGCGCCGCCGCCGCGCGGTCGCGGTCGGTTTCGTCACTCGTCGGCGATGCCGAAGTGGTTGGACACGAGCTCTTCGAGCTCGGCCATTGTCTCCTCGGCGTCGGGGCCGGAGACCGTCACTCGCAGCGACGTTCCCACCGGCGCCTCAAGCGTCATCAGGCCGAGAACGCTCTTTCCGGAAACCGACGCCAGTCCGTTCTCCACCGTGATGTCGCTAATGTGCTTCTGGCACACCTTGGCGAACGCGCCGGCGGGACGAACGTGCATCCCGTATTTGTTGACGAGGACGAGATCCTTGACTACGGTCACGTTGGTATCCCCGCCTACTTGCGGACTTCCTGCCGTTTTTTGGAGGCGCGGCGGAGTTGGACGTTCGCCTTGTCGAAGACGGCGTTGAGAGCGGCGCCGGCGTCGGCGTCCTTGGCGGAGGCATCGACGTTGGCGTTCTGCCCGCCCTGAACCGAAAGGGACACTTCGTATTTTGGCCCTTCCTGATCAAAGACGATGCGCGTGTGCTCGATCGTCGGATAGTCGGCCGAAAGCTTGTCGGCCTTTTTGCGGGCGGCGTCCTGAAGCGCGACGCTGAGTTTGACGTGGCGGATGGTGATTTCTACGGACATTTTCTTTTTCCTTTGCTTTTTGCTGCTCGATGCCGGAAACGCCCCGGAATCGTTGCGCATATTCGCTTGCGGAGGGAATACTAGCGTTTTTTTTCGCGCTTTCCAAGTGAAAAGTCGCGGTCGTCGGGAAAAGTGACCCCCGTTCGCGGCTTTTCGTTGTCGCGCGTCGGCAGGGGAGCGGCTCGATTTCCGCGGCCGGGCGATTCCGGAGCGGCGTTACGGCAGCAGTTCCAGGTCCGGAACGTCGCGCGCCCAGTCGAACGCGCGGCGCCAGTGGTTGCACGTGAACGCCTCGGCGCCTAGAGTCGCCGCTACGCGGAGCGCTTCCGGGGAGTTGACGCCATACACGCGAAACGAAAGCCCGGTGGCGCGGATGACGCCGACTTCGGCGGGGGTGAGGGGACGATCGCCGTCGCAGAGTCCAGGGCAGAACGCCCAGAACCCGGCTTCGGCGCTTTTGCGGGCGATGCCGAGAACGTCCTTGTCTCCGTTTTTCGGAACGCCGACAAGAAGCAGCGTGCGATACGCCGGCTTCCTGGCATGGAAATCGGCGAGTGCCTCGAAGTCGAACGACGAGACAACGATGTTGTCTTCCGAGAGACCGGCGTTGCGCGCCGCTCCGTCGAAGATGTCGGCGTATTGCGTCGAATAGCCCTTGATTTCGGCCTGAAGGGTGCCGTGCGGCGGGACCGTGGCCAGAACCTCGTCGAGAAGCGGAATGCGAAATGCGTCCGGCCCGGGATCTGAGTCGTCCGGCTCCGGAATGGAACCTGGCCGCGCGCCAGCGGAGAAGCGTTCGGGATCTAGACGAATTGTCGCCACATCCGAAGGCGAAAGGTCGGCAATCCGCTTTTCGCAGCCGGAATAGCGCAGGAGTTCCCCTTCCGCGTGGAGGCACACCATCTGCCCGGCCGAGGTGTGGTGGAAGTCCGTTTCGACCCATGTCGCCCCCGCCGCCCATGCGCGGCGGAACGCATCGATCGTGTTTTGGGGAACTTTCGCGTTCCAAAGCCCGCGATGGGCGATGTTTCTGATTCGTGTCATTTTGCAGATTGGGGTTGGGGATTATTCGCGGACTGCGCGCCAGAGGGGTTCCGTCCGTCTGAATGCAGTAGCGCGTAGGCGGAGCGGATGCGCGAAGGCATCCCGGCGGCCAGAACGATGCAGGTGGCGAGAAAGACCGCGCCGCGGGGCAGGGGAGGGGGCGACTGGAGCGCGCCAAGGATGATGTCGGTCGCCGCCGAAACTGCAAGTAGCAAAAGAGCCAGACGCGGTGAAGCGGGGGCTTGCGGGCCATCGGTGGCGGCAGCGCGCCACAGAGGAGTCCCTGGAGCGGCGTCAGGCGAGTCGGGCCGCAGCCGCCCCTTGCCGATTTCCTCGCACACCACGTGGGCGGCAGTTGCGGTTTCGGACGCGAAGCAGGCCCCTGTGGCTAGGAATGGCATCGTCAGGCACAGCAGCCCGAGCGGGCCTGACACGGGGTCCATCCCCTCAAACCCGATGCCGAGCCACAATCCGAAACCATGCGCCAGAAACGCCGTCGGGAGGAGCATTTCCGGCACAACGGCCTGCAGATAACGGTTGTGTATCGGCATCCTGGAGCGGCGGGACAGTCCGCGCCCTAGCGCCAGCCCGGCGTAGGCGATGAGCCATAGCGCGGCCGAAAGCGCCAGAATGCGCCGCAGCGCGGCTTCGCCTGCGGACGCGGAGCCGCCGCCGATGGAAATGTCGAGCGCGACTAGGGGCGCCGCCGCCGCGATCGGAATGGAGATGGCGACAAGCGCGGCCGAAGTCCAGAAGGCGGCTCTTCCGGCGCGTCCGACGCGCGTGGCGCGTCCGAGGCGCCGCCAC
The DNA here is from genome assembly GCA_002448475.1 of Verrucomicrobia bacterium UBA6982. Taxonomy (GTDB): domain Bacteria; phylum Verrucomicrobiota; class Kiritimatiellia; order RFP12; family UBA3636; genus UBA3636. The sequence goes on along the minus strand of DJYI01000028.1, from coordinate 3,858 downwards.
TGCGAGGCTAGCCGCACTGGAATGCGGGCGATTAGCACGATGCCCAGCGCCGCGAAGACCGCTGTCGTGACGGGGAATGTGTTGAACGACGCGATTGAGTCGAGGCGAGCCGGCACCATCCCGCGAGCGCGCGCGGCGCCGAATGCCAGATCGACGCAGACCAGCAGGGAGAAAAACGGGGCCTGGAGGTAGTAGCTCGCCACCTCCTGCGCGATCGTGCGCGCCGCGCGCAGAGGAGTGCGGCGTTTCAGAGCGGCGCTGTCCGAAACATCGGCCGATCCAAGCCAGAGAGCGGGACGCGCGGCGCCGTCGGGCTTGAGTCGCCCGCAGGCCGTTTCGCCGCAAAGGGCCGCTTCGGCGGCGGACGAGGCGGCTGATCCGTTTGCCGGGACGGAAAGCATGGCAAGCGCCACCAGCGAGAAAAACGAGATCGAGAACCATTCGGGGCTAAGCGAACTGCCGCTCTGGAACGCGAGGCCGAGGCCGACGGAGGCGAGGAATGCCGGTTTGAAGAGAAGGTGAAACACGTAGTCAAGGAAAAAGCCCGCGCGCGACGACGTGTGCGTCATGCGCGCGACTGAGCCGTCGGCGACATCGAGGATGTAGCCCGCGTTCCACAGGATGCAGCACGCAAGCCACAAGACGACGCCCGCTCCCGGCGCCACCTCCGTTCCGAGACACCATCCGGCAAGTGGCGCCAGAGGAAGGGAAACAACCCAGCAAAGGCCGCCGAGGATGGTGACGGCATTTGCGGGGACGCCGCACTTCACGGCTAGCGCGGCGATCGGCTGCGCAAGACGCCTTGAAAAAAGAGCCGTGACGAGCGCGGGTTCGTCCGGCTTTTTTGCGTTGTCCAGAGTGGCGGCGGCGCAGTCGGCGGCTTTTCGTTTCATCCGTCGATGAGAGGCACCACGTCGGCGGGCGGAACCCATGCGTCTGCGCGGCGTGAGTCGTCGCGCGCAAGCATCGAGGGGTTCAGCTCGAAAACCTTGATTTCGGGAACTCCGGGAACGCCGGGATCAAGAAGATGCTCCGCAGTTTCACCGAGATAGACTGTGCCGTGCAGATTTCCCGAAAAGCGCAGGGCGGGAATCCCCGCTGGCGGAGTTCCGAGGTGGATCGCCTCGGGGCGAACCGAGAGGGACTTCGCCCCGGCGAAAGCTGAGGCGTCGCCAAAGAAGTCTGGAGGCAGGAAATTAGTTTCACCGATGAACGACGCGACGAAGCGGTTGCATGGTTTGCGATATACCTCCAATGGGGCGCCAACCTGCTCAAGGCGACCGGCGCGCATGACCGCAATGCGGTCCGCGATGGACAGAGCCTCCTTCTGGTCGTGAGTCACGTAGATCGCAGTCAGTCCGGCCGCCTTGCAGATGCGGCGGATTTCCATGCGCATCTCCAGGCGGAGTTTCGCGTCGAGGTTTGAAAGCGGTTCGTCGAGCAGAAGGCAGCGCGGTTGAACGACGAGCGCGCGCGCCAGCGCGACGCGCTGCTGCTGCCCGCCTGAAAGCTGGTTGGGCCTGCGTTCGGCCTTGTCCTCCATCTGCACGGCGGCCAGCGCCTCGCGGACACGCCTGTCGGCCTCGGCTTTCGGCACCTTTCGCATTTCAAGGCCGAAGGCGACGTTCTGCGCCAGCGTCATGTGCGGCCATAGCGCATAGCTCTGGAACACCATGCCCGTGTCGCGTTTGTGCGGCGGCAGCCGCGTGACGTCGGCGCCGCCGATTTCGATTGATCCGGAGTCCGGTTCGTAGAATCCGGCCACGTGGCGCAGAAGCGTTGTCTTGCCGCATCCGGAGGGGCCGAGCAGGAAGAAAAGTTCGCCGGGCCGGATGTCAAGCGAAACGCCGTCAAGGGCGACGGCCTCGCCAAATCGCTTTGTCAGGTTCTTGATTTTGACATCTACGGCCATGGAGCGACTATTCCGTTTTCGACACTTGATTTCTGCGTTCGAGGGGCCTTTGACTAACCCGCGCCGCCGGCGCTACACTTCGAACGTGTTGCCCTTCGGTGGCTCGTCCTCCGCCGCGCGGGCCGCGTAGTCTCCGGCCGGGAAGATCGCGTTGAGGACGATGCCCGCCAGCGACGCGAGCGCGAGCGGCGTGAGAGTGGCGCTGAACTTGCCGACGGTGATCGGGAGCGTGACGCCGCCGAGCGCGGTGACGAGGATCACCGCCGCGATTATCAGGTTGCGGCTTTTCGAGAAATCGACGTGGTTCTCGACGAGGTTGCGGATGCCGACGGCCGAGATCATTCCGTAGAGCACGAACGAAATTCCGCCGACGATTGAGCCGGGAATCGTCGAAATGACCGCCGCGAATTTCGGGCAGAACGAGAGGAGGATCGCGAAGACCGCCGCGATGCGGACGACTATCGGATTGAACACGCGCGAGAGTGCCAGGACTCCGGTGTTCTCGCCGTATGTCGTGTTCGCGGGGCCGCCGAACAGAGAGGCGAAGGTCGTGGCAAGACCGTCGCCCGTGAGTGTGCGGTGAAGGCCCGGATTCTTTATGAAGTCCTTGCCGACGGTGGAGGAGATCGCGCTGATGTCCCCGATGTGCTCCATGATCGTCGCCAGCGCGATCGGCACGATCGCGATGATCGCGCTCCAAATCTGCGCTCCGTTCGCGAAATCGACCCCGAGGATCGTGGCTGACTTGTGAACTGGCAGCCCGATCCAGGCCGCGGACTTGACGGCGGAGAAGTCAACCGCGCTGAGGCAGCAGGCGAGCGCGTATGAGACCACGAGGCCGATGAGGATCGGAACGATCTTGATCATGCCGCGGCCCCAGATGTTGCAGACGCCGATCACGGCCAGGGCGGTCAGCGCCAGAGTCCAGTTTGCCTTGCACGAGCCGACGGCGACTGGCGCGAGTCCTAGGCCGATGGCGATGATGATCGGGCCGGTCACGATCGGAGGAAAGCAGCGCATGACACGCTTGACTCCGAACGCCTTGATGAGCGCCGCCAGCACGAGATAGACGAGGCCGGAGCATGCGACGCCAAGACAGGCGTAGGGCAGCAGCGCGGTGTTGGCGGAGCCGTCTGCCAGGCGAGGGGCGATTGCGGCGTATCCGCCGAGAAAGGCGAAGGACGAGCCGAGAAACGCCGGAACCTTTCCGCCTGTGATCAGGTGGAAGAGCAGCGTTCCGAGACCAGCCATCAGGAGAGTCGTCCCGATGTCGAGTCCCGTGATCAGCGGAACCGTGACCGTGGCCCCGAACATGGCGAACATGTGCTGAAGGCCGAGAACCAGTGCTTTCGGGGTGCTGAGCGAAGCGGCACCCTCGCCGACGGGGCGGGTGTTGGTTTGCATGGCCCCCGATTCTACTCTCCCCCTGAGGGCCAGTCAACAGAGTATCGCGTGAAATGACTCAAAAAAAACTGTTGCATTGGCGCGGGGAAGATCGTATGATTCCCCGCACCAGAACGTGCGGCGCATTGTGTTTTGACCTATGCGTCGCCCCTTGCGGAGAGGTGGCTGAGTGGCCGAAGGCAGCGGTTTGCTAAACCGTCGTACCGGGATTACTGGTACCGGGGGTTCGAATCCCCCCCTCTCCGCCATGTATTTTTCGCAAGGGCGGCGTTGCCGCATGGCGGCGCGCTCGGAGCGCGCCCAGCCATTTGTGTCATTTGCAATTTGAGAACATTTGCCAATTGCAAACTGCGTGCGATTGTGGTCATTTTCTCCTGATCGACGCCGCCCTTTCCGCGTTTCCGCATGGGCGCGACCAGAAACTGTCCATGCAACGGAACGCAAAGAACTCTAGGAAAATGGCGGCCATGGCGTCGGTCGCCGCCTTTGGCGGCTATGCCACAAGCCGCCATTTTTATTCCACTGCTTTTGGCCATTTTTGC
>DJYI01000070.1 GCA_002448475.1 Verrucomicrobia bacterium UBA6982 | reverse complement strand
GCGGGGCGCTTGCGGACGGCCTCCATGCCTTCGAGGACCTGGATCTGGCCGGCGCCGTAGTCCTGGTCTTCGGAAACTCGGGAGGCGGCGTCGAAGGCCGATGAGTCTTCCGCGTCCGGAGCTGTGGCCGGGGCGGCGACGGGAACTGTGGAAACGGCGGCTGTGTCTGCTGGGTCTGACATTTTGGTGCTTGGTGTTTGCTGTGTGTTCAAATCACGAAAAAGAACGTTGAAAACGCTGCGCAGATACTAGCGCCTTTCGCGCGCGAACGCAAGCGCGCGTGAACGCAAGCGCGCGCGAGCGCGCGAGGCGACGTTTGATCGTTTGATCGTTTGGTGGTTTGGTGGTTGGGTTGGGGCGAAGGTGCGCGGTGACGGGCCGGGGTGGGCGAGCCGTCCCGGCGAGCCGCCGCGCGGAAGCGGGCGAGTTGGCTGACCTCCAGCGCTATCGAATGGCGGCGGCGCAGACGGCGGCGGCGCGGGCCGTGGCGCCGCGTCCGCCAAGCGCCTGGCGTATGCGCGCGAAGGCGGCGAGCTGCGCCTCGCGCCTCGCGCGGTCGGTGCAGAGCGCCACAAGGTCGTCGCGGACGCTTTGAGGGGAAAGGTCGCCCTGTATGCGCTCGGGCACGACGGACTCGCCCGCGACGATATTGGGAAGCCCTATCCATTTGACTCCCGTTAGCAGGCGCCGCATGACGGCATAAGTCGAAGGCGCAACGCGATATGCCAGACTGTGCGGCATTCCGAGCAGCGCCGCCTCAAGCGTCGATGTGCCGCTCTTCACGATGCCGGCCTCGGCCTCCCGCATCGTCTGGCGCGAGCGTCCGGCCACGACTTCGACGCGGCGCGGGAGCCTTGGCGCCGCCTTCATTGCGGCGCGCAGCTGCGCGGCCCGGACATCGTCCGGCGCCGGCAGCAGAAACGAGCACTCTCCGAGCGCGTCCTCGGCCATGGCGGCACCGGCGAGAATGTCGGGCAGAAGCCTCCTCACCTCGCCTGGACGGCTGCCGCACATTAGCGCGATGCGGCGCCCCGGCCCCCACGGCAGCGGCGGCATGGACGGCACCGCCGCGGCGAAGTCCTCGATCTGCTCCACAAGCGGATGCCCGGTGAATACGGTTTCAAGGCCGGTTCCCTCGAAGAGCGCCGGCTCGAACGGGAAGAAGCACATCAGCCTGTCCAGCGAGGCCGCGATTTTCGGAATGCGCCCGCGCCTCCACGCCCACACCTGCGGGCATACCCAGTGGACCGCCGGCACTCCGCGCGCCTTGGCGGCCGCGGCGAGCCGCAGATTCATGCCGGGGTAGTCAACGGTGACTAGCAGATCCGGGCGGCGTGTGTCGAGCAGTCCCCTGAGCGTGCGCAGGAGTCTGGAAAAGAAGCGGAAGCGCCGCGCGACTTCGACGAATCCGATGACTCCGGTCTGCGAGACGTGGGCGAAAAGCTCCACGCCTTCGGCGCGCATGGCGTCGCCGCCGATTCCGAAGAATTCGACGTCCTGGCCGACGAGCGGGCGAAGCGCGCGCACCAGCGCGGCGGCATACATGTCTCCGGACGATTCCCCGGCGCAGATCATGATTTTCATGTCAGTCCTTCCCGAATCCAGGCAGATAGAGCAGTCGAACCGTTTCGAACTCCGTCTCGGACGCGCTGCCGCGCCCGCCGGGGCGCGCGACCTTGGACCGCACGACGTAGATTTCGTCCTCGTCTTCGTCCGCCTCGCAGACGCGCGAGAAAAGCCAGCCGTCGGAGTCCTCGATTTCCTCTCCGGCCACTTCGAGGTCCTCCTCCGGGTCCGATTCGACTTCGAGCGGGAACTGCGCTTCGGCGCGCGCCATGGCGTTGGCCGCCTGCTGCACGAACGCCGAGGAGCGAAAAACGGCCATGCACGCGCCCATGCCCTGCATGAGACCGAGCAGGCACACTCCGAGGATGGCCACGGCAAGCAGGACCTCGACGAGAGTCATGCCGGAGGCGCCGGCGGACGCGCCGCGCGCGCCCGCCCCCATGGCGGAACACGGGCGAATGGAGCGGCGGAGTCCCTGGGAGACGGCGGCGTTCACGGCGACTCCACCTTCGTCCTTCCCGTCGCGTTCACGGACACGACGAGCCGGTCCTCGGGCTCGTCGGCGCTTTCGACGATCCAGCGGTGCGGGCGCACCGTGCCGTTGGAGCGGAAGCGGACGACGGCGACTCCCTCCTCAAGCGCCCCGTCGTCCTCGGGGCGGCGGCGCGTGCCGGCGATGTCGCGCCACCCGTCGAACTTCACGCGGACTCCTTCGAGCGTCCGTTCGGAGTTTATCGAATCGGCGGCGGAGACCGTGTCCGGAGGGGCGGAGTTCGCCGCGCCTTCGCCGACGCGCGCCTCGCCGTCTCCCGTTTCGCCGCCGCCGCCAAAGGCGTCCCAGGCGTTGGTGGCGGCGCCGGCGTCTGCGTCGTCGTGCGAAACCGCAAGCCCGAATCCGCCCGAAAGCGAGACCTGCCTGCGAGCGCTCGTCCGCAGCAGCTCCTCCGTGTAGCCTGTTTCGTTTGTGACCGCGGCCAGATCGCTCATGCCGAGACGCTCGGTCGAATCGCGCTCGCGTGCCGTCACTCGGAGCGTGGACGAGGACATGTCCACGGAAACGTCGATCGGAGTTCCGGCCAGGAGCGCCATCGTGCGCGCGTAGCGGCACGCGCCGGCCAGTTCGCGCGCGGCCACGCGCAGCCTGCCGCCTGCGAGGGTCGCGCCCACGCGTGGCCCCACGACGGCGGCAATGACCCCGAGGATCGCCACCACCACGAGCAGTTCCACGAGCGTGAAGCCGCCCGGGCGACGGCGGGGCGGAGTCACGGCGCTTCCTTCACGAACTTTGCCGCGAGTTCCTCGGCGTCGGCGGCGAGCGAACGGAGCGCGGCGAGATTTCCGGAGGCGGCGTCCATGCGCGGCAGCAGCGCGCGCAGAGCGGGATCGGCGCAGGCGCCAAGCGTCTCCGAAATGGCGGAGAAGGCCGCCGCCAGCTCCTCGGTGTTGTATTTTGCCGAACGGTGGAACGCCACGAAGGAGTCGATTGCCGCGCGGAGCGTCTCCGCGTCGTGCTCGGCGGCGGCCACGCGGTCGCGCTCCGTGAGGTCGGAGAGCGAAAGCACGGCCCCGATCGCGTTGCCGTCGGAGTCGCGGTTGCAGGAGGCCCGCACCTCCACGCGGAACGTCTCGCCGTTGTCGCGCCTGGCGTCAGTCTCCCCGACCGTGTCCCATGTCTCGCCGGCCAGGGAGTCGATGATCGCCTTGCCGTCGGCGGGGTTGAGCAGCAGGTCGCCGACCGGGCACCCGACAAGGTCGCCGGCCTCGCGCTTGCCCCAGATGCGCGCCGTGGCCGGGTTGGCGTATTCGATCCGGGTGTCGAGCCCGACTACCACGATGGCGTCGGAGGCGTTCTGGAGGGCGTTGTGCTCGGTTCGCAGCATCTCTCCCTCCTGGCGGCGGCGGGTTTCGTCGCGCACGAGGAAGCACAGGTGCGGAGTTGAGAGCCGTATCGGGGAGACCGCTATCTCCGCCGGGAAGCGCGAGCCGTCGGAGCGGACGCACGAGGCCTGAAGAAGGGAGAACGTCTCGCGGCGCAGGTTCTCATACATCGTGCGCACGAGTTCGGCGTCCACTCCCGACACGAGTTCCGAAAGCGACAGGTGCGAAAGCTGCGCGGCGGTGTAGCCGAATGCGGCCGTCGCGCGCTTGTTGGCGATGCGAACGCGTCCGTGCAGGTCCGTGACGACGGCCGCGTCGTAGATGTTCTGGAAAAGCTCCTCGTAAACGGCTTCGATGCGTGATGTCGGCGGCGATGAAAAAGCCGGAAGAGGGGCGTTCGCCGCCCCATCTGAGGCCGGGATCGATGACGCCGCGGCGGCGGCTGGTCGCGCGGCCGCCGCGGATGGCGCGGCCGCGACGCCGCCCATGCGGACGATGGGCACGGCCTTGGGGCGCTCTGAAAGAGGTATGTCCGAAATTTCTGGGATGAGGTCGATCCTCATCGTCGTGGATTTCGTATTCATGGCATGGGAAGCGCCGCCGGTGCGGCGTCTGGCGGGCAGCGCCAGTCCCCGCGCGGGGAGAGGGCGACGGAGCCGACTTTCGGCCCGTCCGGGGAGGCGTTGCGCTTGAACTGTTGGGAAAGAAAGCGGCGGACGAACACGCGAAGCGCCGAATCGACCTCCTCGGCGCCGGCCTGTCCGGCGAAGGCGTGCAGCGCCAGATTCCGCAGACGCTCCGGGCTTTCGCCGTATTTGAGAAAGTGGTAGAGGAAGAAGTCGTGCAGCTCGTAGCGCCCCAGCACTCCCTCGGTGGACTGCGATCCGCCGGGCAGAAGCTCGGGCGAGACCGGAGTGTCCGCTATGTCCCGAAGCACGGCGGCGAGCGCCGGGGGCGAGGCGTCCGCCTCGCAGCGCACGAGAAGCCGGATGAGCGACTTCGGAACGCCGCAGTTGGGGTTGTACATCGACATGTGGTCGCCGTTGAAGGTTGACCACCCCAGCGCGATTTCGGAAAGATCTCCGGTGCCGACAAGCAGACCGCCCTCCTGGTTTGCAAGATCCATCAGCACCTGGGTGCGCTCGCGCGCCTGGGCGTTTTCGTAAACGACGTCCCTGACCGACGGGTCGTGCCCGATGTCCGCGAAATGGCGCTCCACGGCCGGTCCGATCGGGATGGTGCGCAGCTCCGCGCCAAGCTCCGCCGCCAGCGCTTCCGCGTTGCCGCGCGTGCGGGCCGTTGTGCCGAAGCCGGGCATAGTGACGGCGAGGATCGCGCGGCGCGGCATCCCAAGCAGATCCACTGCCTTGGCGCTGGCGAGCATCGCGAGCGTGGAGTCGAGTCCGCCGGACACGCCGACGACGAGCCGCCGGGCGCGGACATGCTCAATGCGCTTTGCGAGGCCCGCGGCCTGGATGGAGAAGACCTCCTGGCAGCGCTTCGGCCGCGTCTCCGGGTCCTGCGGCACGAATGGCAGGGCCTGGACGCCCGAGCGTGAAATGTCCGGAGACTCGGCCAGCGCCGGGGCGTCCACGATGCGGGCCGGCGCCGGGGCGGTGGCGTCGTGGAAGCTCGCCGCCGCGGCTCGAAGGGCGTTGCACCACGAGCCGTTCACGTCGGCCAGTGTCATCGTCGCCTTGCGGGCGAACCGCTCGCTCTCGGCCAGAATTCGGCCGTTGAACGCGACGAGCGCGTGCCCGGAAAATACGGCGTCGGCCGTTGACTCGTGCACACCCGCCCCGCATAGAAGATACGCGCCGCAGATTCGTGCGCTCTGCCCCGCCACGAGCGAGCGGCGGAAGTCCGCCTTGGCGGCCAGTTCCGTGCCGGCCGAAAGGTTGAGAACGGCCTGCGCCCCGTTCAGGGCGAGGGAGAGGGATGGTGGAACGACGCTCCAGAGATCCTCGCAGATTTCAACTCCGAAGCAAAAGGCGTCCGGCCCGGAGCCGCATTTGAAGACGAGGCCCTGTCCCGCCGGGACTTCGGCGCCGCCGAAGGACGCGGTTCCGCCGCCGAATTCGCGGGCGGACCGGAACTGCCTCTTTTCGTAGAACTCGCGGTATTCGGGGAGAAATTCCTTGAACGGAAGCCCTAGGATGCGGCCGCCGCCCATGACGGGCGCCGCGTTGAACAGGCGCGAACCGACGCGCATCGGGGCTCCGGCGACAAGAAGGCAGCGATGCCCCGCTGTGGCGGCGGCGAGGGAGGCGAGGGCCTTGTCGGAGGCGTCCAGAAGGGCGCGCGTCGCGAAGAGGTCCCCGCACGTGTAGCCCGTCACGGAAAGCTCTGGAAACACCGCGACGGCCGCGCCCTCCGCCTCGGCGCGCGCGTAGGATTCGAGAATGCGGCCGGCGTTCCACTCCGGGTCCCCGACGCGGAGTTCGGGGACGCAGGCGGCCAGGCGGACGAAACCGTTGTTCATCTGAAGTTCAGGATTGGAAGCGGGAGAGGAATGCGCGGGTGCGCTCGTTGCGCGGATTGGAGATGACCTGGCGAGACGGCCCCTCCTCGGCCACGGCGCCGCCGTCGAGGAACAGCACCCGGTCCGAGACGTCGCGGGCGAAGGCCATTTCGTGAGTCACGACGACCATCGTCATCTTCTCCTCCGCAAGCGCCCGGATGACCTTGAGTATTTCTCCGGTAAGTTCCGGATCAAGCGCGGAGGTCGGCTCGTCGAAGAAAAGGATCTCCGGGTCGAGGGCCAATGCGCGCGCAATGCTGACGCGCTGCTGCTGCCCGCCCGAAAGTTCAAACGGATAGGAGTCCGCCTTGCCGGAAAGCCCCATCTTGTCGAGCAGATCCATCGCGTGGGCCGTGGCCTGCGCGCGAGAGCGTCCGAGAACGACGCGCTGCGCCTCGGTCACGTTGCGCAGGACCGAGAAGTGCGGAAAAAGGTTGAACTGCTGGAACACCAGCCCGACGCGCAGCCCGATCGCGCGCTGCTCGGCCTTCGGGGCGTAAACTCCGTCGCGCACGAGGTCGCGCCCGGCCACGCGTATGGTGCCGCCGGAGACTGGTTCGAGGTTCGTCGTGCAGCGCAGAAGCGTCGATTTGCCTCCGCCGGACGGGCCTATCACGGCGAGCGACTCGCCGCGGAAAAGCGAAAATGAAATGCCGCGCAGCACCTCGGTCTTGCCGAAGGACTTGCGCAGGTCGCGGACTTGGAGAACTTCTTCCATGGCGTCGGATCCTCTCTAGCGGTAGTAGTCCAGCGCCTTTTCGACGCGCTCCATCGTCCAGGCCACGGCGAAGTTGAAGACGTAGTAGAACGCGCCGGCCACAACGAAGGGCACCATGGTCGTATGCGCCGACGCGGCCATCTTGGCCACGGTGAACATCTCCATCACCGAAAGCGTGAACGCCAGTGACGTGTCCTTCACAAGCGTTATCACCTCGTTGGTGACCGGCGGGAGGATGCGCTTGACGACCTGCGGCATGACGATGCGGAAGAACGTCTGGGACCGCGTGAAGCCGAGCATCTTGGCCGCCTCGTGCTGCCCGACAGGGATCGATTCGATGCCGGCGCGGTAGATTTCGGCGAAATATGCCGCGTAGTTGAGCGAAAAGGCGATGATGCAGGCCGCGAAGCGGTAGCCCGGATGCAGGGGTATCCTGAAGGCGTAATACGGGCCGAAGTAGAAGAAGAAGAGCTGGAGCATGAGCGGCGTTCCGCGCATCACGGAGACGTAAACGCGCGAGACGAGCCTGACAAGGCCCCACTTCGACATTCGCCCGAACGCGATCGGAAGACCTAGCGGCAGCGCGAAGAGAAGGGTTAGCGCGAAGATCTCGGCGCTAACGAGCAGACCTTTCGCCAGATCCAGAACCAGTGGCCAGAATTGCATTTTCGCGGCGGGGCCGCCGCCCGGCGGCGGCCCCGCGGACAGATGACTGAAAAGAAGGGGAAAAGAGCCGATGCGGCCCGAGGGCTATGGCTTGAGGACGATGACGTCCTTGCCGTCGAACCACTGCGCGGAAATCTTCGCGGCGGTGCCGTCCGCGACCATTTCCTTGAGCGTCTTCTGGACTGCGTCGCGCAGTGCCTTGTTGCCGAGTTTGAAGCCGATGCCGTATTGCTCGGTCATGACGGTCTCGTCAAGCATGGCGAATTTGCCGGGAAGATCGGCCATCTTCTGCTTGGCCACTCCGATGTCGAGCGCCACGGCGTCAACGGCGCCGGAGTCCAGCTCCATGACGGCGTTGTTGTAGTTTGGCGTGACCACCACGCCCTTGAATGTCTTTCCAAGGTCGGCGCGGTCGCCGCCCTCGGCGAGAGCCTTCTGCACCGGGGTGTCCGTCTGGACCGCGACGGTCTTGCCGGCGAGGTCGGCGAGCGACTTGATCGGAGAGCCGGCCTTGACTAGCACGACCTGGCTGTTGTCAACGTATGCCTCGGTCCACTCGTAGGCGCTTTCGCGGCCGTTGATCGTGAATCCGTTCCAGATGCAGGAAATGGCGCCCGAGCCCAGCTCCATGTCCTTTGCGTCCCAGTTGATGGGCTTGGGGACGAAATTCCATTCGTTGCGACGGCAGACTTCGCGCGCGAGGTCGAGATCGAAGCCCTTGTATTCGTCTCCGTCCTTGAAGCCGTAGGGCGGAAAGTCGGCGTCGAAGCCGAGAACGAACTGCATTCCCTTCTCGGGAACGGAGTCGGTCGCGGACTTGTCCGCGCAGGACGTGGCGAACGCGGCGGCCGCCGCAACGGCGACGGCGAGAACCGTTTTTGAACGTTTCATTTTGGGTTTGTCGTGTGTGGTGGACCGCAGCGGAGTCGCCCGGCCCGGCGACGTCTTGCCGCCGTCACCGGAGCATAGCGCAAATCGGCGATGAAGAAAATACCCCCTGCGCGCTCGCGCAGGGGAATTTGCCATGTGGTTTTTCCGGAGGCGGGCCCTGTGGAGCGGCTGGTTCCCGGATTGGCGCTTCAGGGCTCCATTCCGAGCAGCAGCGCAAGCACGGTGTTCGCCTCGACTGCGGCGGCGATGCCCACGCGCGCCGACTGCGGCGCGAGTCCGTCCCGGATGTCGCTTGCGCCGTCGCCGACCAGATAGAGGCTCCTCCCGATTCTGCGCAGCGCCATTTCGCCTGAGCGTCCCCATCCGGCGATGCCGCTCGCCGCCACGACGGGGCGGTCGCGGATGGAGCGAAGGAGCGCCGCCTTCGCGTCGGCGCGGTCGAATGCCTCCACCACGATCCCGCAGTCAGCGAAGAAAGCGGGCATGTTCGTCTCGTCAAGCTTTTCGTCGAGGAGTCTTAGGTCGATGGAGGGGTCGATGCGGCGAAGGTTCTCCGCGAGCGCTTCGACTTTCCTGCGCCCGATCTGGTCCCGGAAAAAGAACTGGCGGTTCAGGTTGGATTCGGAAACGACGTCGAAGTCGGCTATCGCGAGCTTTTCCACGCCGGCCCGGACCAGATGGGCCGCGACGTTGGAGCCGAGTCCCCCCGCGCCCGCGATGCCGACGCGCGTGCCGGCGAGCAGACGCCGCTCCCGGTCGGAAAGATACGTGTTTGCCGACATGGCGCGCTACCCTCCGGCCACGACTTTGAACGCGGAAAGCGTTCCGCCGTCTTCGAGCGCGACGTCGCGTAGGTCGTCCCCGGGCGCGAACATCCGTTCGTTCCATTCCACGACGGCGCCGGAGGCGTCCACGCCCTCGCGTTCGAGAAATTCGGCGACTGTCGCCGCGTTGGTTTCAGTCAGGTTGCCCTGCCACGAGATTTTCATGGTTGTCTTTTTGTTCGGTTCGATATTTGTCAGGGACGCCGGAGCGCTTCGAGCGCCGCCGCCTCGCGCCGCAGGACTGCGGGGTCGTCGCCCGGGACGAATTCGAGAAGCCGCGGCGCGGCGGCCGGAAGGAGCGCCAGGTAGCGCCGCCATGCGGGGATTCCGTCGGAGAGCGGATGGCGCACGACTTTTCCCTCCGCCGAGAGCGACCAGTTGAAGACGTGGACGGCATTCACGCGCGCCGACACCGCCCCGGCGTATTCGAGATTCCACGCTTCGTCGTGGAACTGGTTCGGCTGCCAGTGCATGCCGAACGACTCCTCGGGCCCATCGGAAAGCAGGGACAGCGCCTCTTCTGGGTCGTCTGTTAGCGTGTTGATGTGGCATTCGAGCGAAATGCGCAAACCCTCGCGCGCGGCGGCCGCGGCGGCGTTCCGCGCGGCGGCGTGGACCGCCGCGCGCCATTCCGGCGAGGACTCGGTCGATCCCCTGTCTCCTGCCCAGACGCGCACGACTGGCGCGCCGAGCGCCTTTGCGCACGCGAGGATTTCCGTAAGTTCCGCCGGATCGCTCGCGCCAAGGCGATGGTATGTGCCGTAGGACGAGACTGTCATCCCCGCGGCGCGGGTGGCGGCTCCAATGGCGCGAAGGGCTTCGATTCCAAGAGACGGCTTCGCGTGAACGTCGCCTCCCCACTCGATGCAGTCAAGGCCTGAGTCGCGAGCCATGGTCACGATGTCGTTGACCGCGAGTCCGCGAAACGTGACCGAGCAAAGTCCGTTTTTCGGTGCGCCACTCATTGAGGATTGTTCGTTCGTTGTCATTGAATTGTCTCGAAACCAGATGATAGCACGCCGCCGCGCATTTGACAACGAGCGGAATTAATGGCGATAATTTCGGTAGTCAATGCTTGCGGCAACGCGGCTTCGGACATGGACTGGTGCGCCCGGCGCTACTCGACGTTCTGGACTTGTTCGCGGAATGTTTCGACAAGAGCCTTGGCCTCGACAACGCGCGCGGAGATGTCGGCGTCGGGGGACTTTGAGCCGATGGTGTTGCATTCGCGGTTCATTTCCTGCGAAAGGAAGTCCAGCTTGCGACCCGCTGGTTCCGGACCAGCCAGCAATGCCCGTGCGTGTGCGACATGGGCGGCCAGCCGCGTGAGCTCTTCGGAAATGTCGCACTTGTCGGCGAGAAGAGCGATTTCGCGGGCGAGCGACGGGTCGTCCGGAGGGAGCGGCGAGCCAAGTTCGGCGACGCGACGGCGCATTGCGTCGCGGTGGGCCGCCGGCACGAGCGGCGCGCGTTCCGCGATGTCGTCGCGGATTTTCAGAAGTCGTTCGAGCCGCCCATCAAGGTCCGCGCGCAGCGCTGCTCCCTCCCTTGCGCGCATGGAGGAAAGGGAGTCCAGCGCGGCGGCGAGCGCGGCGAGCGCGGCCGGGCGCGCCTGGTCGGGGTCGGGCGCCGGATCGAGCGAGTCTAGGATCCCCGGCACGGCGAGCAGATCCGAAAGAGTCGGGGCGAACGCGATGCCGGCGGCGGCGGCGAGCGCGCGCAGGCGTGACATGGCGGCGGCGAGCGCCGGCGGGACGGGCGCTGCGGGCGCGGATGATGCCGAGGATGCGGAGTCGGTGAAAATCCGCAGGGCGACCTGAACGTGTCCGCGGGAAATGCGGGAGCGCGCTTCGCGGCGGCAGTCCTCCTCTAGCGCCGCGAAGCCCTGGGGCAGGGAAACCGCGCAGTCGAACTGCTTGCGGTTTACCGTGGAAATTTCGGCTTCGACGCGATATGTGCCGACGGTGGCCGCGCCGCGGCCGAAGCCGGTCATGGAAATGCAGGACATTGGATAGTAGATTTGGGATTTGAAATTTTTACGTCGCCCGTCGCCTGTCGCCCGTCGCCTGTCGCCTGTCGCCCGTCACGGATCTTCGCGCCAGCGCAGGAAGCGCAAATTTTCCCCGTCCGCGTATGCGATGCAGGAAATCTGGCGCTCCACGTCGCCGGAGCGGCCCGTCGCGGTTATGCGGTAATGCTGCGAGCTGACGGTGATCCGATCCGCAATTGCGGAGGACAGACCATCGACGCGCGAGAAAAGGTCATCGACGGATTTGAACGGGTCTGGTTCGCCCTCGTCGTCAAGAGCCTCGCGCTCCTCCATGATCGCTCTGGCGAGGATGTCGTCAACGTCGGGAAGCGTGCGCAAAACGTCGTAGGGCGCCGACTGGATGTTGATTTTGCCGTCGCCGTATGTGGTAAGCATGTTCTCAATGCCGGCCACGACGAGGTCGTTGGTGTCGGAGAAGCGGTTGAAGGAAATCTTGGAGCTCTTCACCGAAACGTCGCCCTGCAGAACCGCGGGATCGAACTGCCCGCCGACGAGAAGCACCTCCGGGAAACCCTTGACGAGCAGCAGCTCGCGCACTGTGTCGAACGGGCCGTTGCGAGCCTCCGACGGAGGATCGAGCAGGGAGTAGTAGTCTTCGGTCTCCGCGCCGCGCGGATTGGAGAGGTCGTCTTCGTCGAGCCAGTCGAGTATTGGGTCGATGATGTCGTCGAAATACGTGTCCGGGACGCCGGCGTTGCCCAGCACGATCTCCCAGTCGTCGCGCGTGAGGAGGTTGACGTTGAGGCGTCCGGGCTCGGGCTCGATGTCGATTATCGCGAAGCCGTCGCCGACCGGCTCCACGAGGCCGATCACGGATTGGCCCTTGGCGAGGCGTTCCGAGGCGTCGTGCCAGCGGTCCTCGTCCTCGTCCAGGTCGGACGGGGCGGACTTGCCTCCGGCCCGGGCCATGAGCATTTTCGCGACTTCCACGCCGGAGCGGGCGAACAGTCCGGCCTCCTCGCGGCGGCGAAGGTAGCGGGCGTAGCGGGCTTCGAGACGCGCCTCGAAGGCGAGCGACCCGACAAGCGTCGAAAGCACGGCGACCACGAGCAGCACCAGCACTAGTGCGCTGCCGGCGCTCGTCGTTCGTCGCATGTCCCGCGTCGCATGTCCCGCGTCGCTCGTCGCATGTCGCATGTCGCGGCCTCAATAGTCCCGCATTCCTGTCGCGGCAATGACGGTGTTGCGCATGAGCATCGCGATCGTCATCGGGCCGACGCCGCCCGGAACTGGCGTTATGGCGGAGCAGCGCGGCGCCACGGCGTCGAAATCCACGTCCCCCGCAAGCCGGAATCCCCTTTTCCTCGTCGCGTCGGGGATTCGGTTCACGCCGACGTCTATCACGACCGCGCCATCCTTCACCATCCCGGCGCCGACGGTGCCCGGACGCCCGGCCGCGACGATCAGAATGTCCGCTCGCCTGGTGTGGTCGGCCAGATTCGGAGTGCCGGTGTGGCAGAGCGTCACGGTGGCGTTGCCGCCGCGCCCCTTCCGGGAAAGCAGCGCGGCCACGGGCTTTCCGACGATGTTGCTGCGGCCCACGACGACGACATCCTTTCCGTCCGGGTCGTGGCCGGTGCGCATCAGCAGTTCCACGATTCCGGCGGGAGTGCATGGGACAAAGCCCGGAAGCCCGGCCACAAGCGCCCCGAGCGAGGCCGGATGGAAGCCATCGACGTCCTTCGAAGGCGGGATCGCGGCAATGACGGCCGTTGCGTCGATGTGCTTCGGAAGCGGCAGCTGCACGAGAATGCCGTCAACCTCGGAATCCGCCGCAAGGCGCGCGACGAGCGCGAGAAGTTCGGCCTGAGACGTTTCTTCCGGAAGACGCGCGGGGAACGAGCGAATGCCGCATTCCGCGCATGCGCGCTCCTTGGCCGTGACGTAGGAGACCGAAGCCGGATTCTGCCCGACAAGCACCACCGCCAGACCAGGCGGGAAGCCGCGCGCCCGCGCCACTTCCGCCGCGCGCTCCGCAACCTCGGCGCGGACCTGCGCCGCGATGGCCTTTCCGTCGATGATCTTCATTTCGCGGCAGAGGATGATGAGGGCGGGGCGGCGCGGTAGCCGTTGGGGTTCATGGACTGCCAGCGCCATGCGTCGCGGCACATGGCGTCGCTGTCGCGGCGCGTCCTCCAGCCCAGAAGCGAAAGGGCGAGCGAGGCGTCGGCGTAGCATGCCGCGGCGTCTCCTGGGCGGCGGGGGCCGACCCTGTGCGGAAGCGGCCGTCCGACGGCCTTTTCAAACGAGGCCACCAGCTGCGCGACCGACACGCCGTTGCCGGAGCCGAGATTCACCGCGGTGCAGCCTGGCAGCTCGGCGACCTTGGCGAGCGCTGCCACGTGGCCCTCCGCCAGGTCGCACACGTGAATGTAGTCGCGAATGCAAGTTCCGTCCGGCGTCGGATAGTCGTCGCCGAACACCGTCAGCTCCTTCAGCCGCCCGACCGCGACCTGCGTGATGAACGGCATGAGATTGTTGGGAATGCCGGACGGATCTTCGCCGATCAGCCCGCTCTCGTGCGCCCCGACTGGGTTGAAGTAGCGCAGCAGCAGGATGTGCCATGCCGGATCGGCCGCGGCCATTGCGCGCATGATCTCCTCAAGCCACAGCTTCGTCTGGCCGTATGGGTTCACGGCGGCGAGAGGAGCCGTCTCCCTGAGAGGAAGGTCCTCCGGGCGCGGATTGCCGTAAACCGTGGCGGACGACGAGAATATCAGGTTGTAAAGTCCGTGGCGGCGCATTTCGTCGAGCAGGACGAGCGTTCCGGCGACGTTGTTGCTGTAGTATTCCCAGGGCTTGGCGACGGACTCCCCAACCGCCTTGAACCCGGCGAAGTGGATCACGGCGTCGAACTTCTCCGAATCGAGGAGCGAGCGCACGACGGCGCGGTCCCCGATGTCGCCCACGACGAGGCGCGGGCGGCGGCCGCTGATCTTTTCGACGCGCGCGAGCGATTCCGGGGACGAGTTCGAGAGGTTGTCGATGACGACGATTTCGTGCCCTGCGGCGTATGCGGCGACGCAGGTGTGACTGCCGATGTAGCCGGCGCCGCCTGTGACTAGGATTTTCATTGCTTCTGTGATTGTCCGGTCGTTTCGATCCGGAAGGTCTTGATTTCAAAGGGACCGAAGTCAAGCGCGGCCGGAAGCGCGACTGCGGGGCCGACGTCCGCCAGTTCGGTCGCCAGGCACGGAACGGCCTCCGCGGGGAGCGCGGCCGAAAGAACCGCCGAGGAGCGGCGGCCGCGCCGCTCGACGAGGCGGACGACCATGCCGTCGCCCTCCTCGGCCGCCTTCAGCACGGAGAGCTCCACGCCGTCGCCGGAGACGCGGACCGGGAGCGCCGGCCTGGGCGCCGGGCCGGCGTCGAGTCCGGGGAACGCCTCAACGCCTGCGTTCAGCGCGGCGGCGGCGGCGCACACGTCGTCCGTGTGCGCGAGGTCGCCGGCGTGCGGCAGAATCGCGTAGCGGAAGCGTTGCGGACCCATGTCTGCCAGGGGATCCGGCTCCTTTGGCGCGCGCAGGAGCGAAAGCGAAAGCGCGCCGTCCTTGGCGCGGTAGCCGTATTTGGAGTCGTTCAGGAGGGCAACTCCGAAGTCCGGGTCGGAAACGTCGGCGTAACGGTGGCCGCAGCTCTCGAACTGCGCGTATTGCCACTTCGTGTTGTCGTGCGTCGGGCGGGCGACCGTTCCGTATTGAATCTCGAAGCGCGCCTCGTCGGCAAACACCTCAAGAGGAAATTCGACGCGAAGGAGCGCGTGCGACTCCCGCCAGTCGTCCGTCCAGGTCTCGAAATCGAGCCGCTTCGAGCCGGACTCCAGCGAAATGCGCTGAGAGAAGACAGACTCGCCCATGGCGAAGCGCGCCGTGAAGCCGGACCGAACCGGACCGGAGAATGTCTCGACTGCGGACACGCCGGACGGCGCGGTCTGCACCGGCATCGCGCGGGCGTATTCCTCGATGTCCCAGGCGTCGTAGACCGTCGGGTGGTCGTCGTAGAGCGCCAGGGCGTTGCCCGGGCGGGACGGCGCGATGAATTCGCGGCGGCACTCCTTGTCGAAGGCGCGCGTCACGCGCAGCGTCGATGCGTCGATTTCGTATCGGACGCGGTCGTTTTCAAGGACAACAGGTCCGGTCGCGGAAGAGGCGGCGCCTTCCGCGGCGGCGCCCTCCGCCGCGCCATCCGCCCGGCGCAGCGTCGCGAATGACTGCGGAGGCACAGTCGCGAGCGCCAGCGTCCGCCCTGTGCCGCCATCCTCGCCCTGGCATGGCAGGGCCGCCCCGCCGGACTGCGCTGCGCTCCAGCCCTCGGGCAGGGGGACCGCGCCGCGGAAAGGCGTGGAGGCGGGGTTGAAGAGCGTCAGGCAGTCGTCGTCGCGGCGCAGCATCGCGGCGGCGGCGTCAGCCGCGAGCGCCCTCGCGCGGGTGGCGACGGAGCGCACCAGTTCGCCGCTTTCCTCGTAAACGCGGTGGATGGAGGAGCCGGGGATGATGTCGTGGAACTGGCAGAGCAGGACCGATTTCCAGAGCGATGCGGTCTGGGCGCGCACCGACTGGCCGCGCCCCGCCGCGGCGCACAGCATCTCGGCGAGGCGCAGCGCCTCCTCTGCGCGGCGGTTGGCGAGCTTCTGCGCGGCCTGCGTGGTGTATGTGCCGCGGTGCATCTCGAAGTAGAGCTCGCCGCGCCAGACGTCCAGATCCGGCTCGCAGGCGGCGATTTCGTCCATCGCCTCCTGCGCGAGGCGAAACCGGACTGGCGGGCAGCCGTTGAGCGCCGCGCAGCGAATGCCGCGCTCCACGTATTCCTCCTTCGGGCCGCCGCCGCCGTCGCCGATGCCGAAGAGGGAGATCGCGACATCGACGATGCCGGCCTCGCGGTTGTTGCGCTCGTGGCGCACGAGCTCCTCCGGGCGCAGGGTGGCGTTGTAGGTGTCCTCGGGCGGGAAGTGCGATACCACGCGCGAGCCGTCGATGCCCTCCCAGACGAACGAGTTGTGCGGAAACTTGTTGTAGCGGTTCCAGCTGAGCTTCTGCGTGAGGAAGAACTCTATGCCGCAGCGCCGCATTATCTGCGGCAGGTTGCCGGAATATCCGAAGACGTCCGGCAGCCACAGGTTGCGCGGCGTCACGCCGAATTCGTCGCGGAAAAAGCGCATCCCGTGCATGAACTGCCGCACGAGCGACTCGCCGGAGGGGATGTTGCAGTCTGCCTCGACCCACATTCCGCCCTGCACCTCCCAGCGTCCGGCCGCGACGGCCTTCGCGACCCTGGCGTAGAGCGACGGATAGTGCTCCTTGCAAAGCGCGTAGAGCTGCGCCTGAGAGGCGCCGAACTTGTAGTCCGGATAGCGCTCCATGAGCAGGAGCTGCGAGGAGAAGGTGCGGCCGACCTTGCGGACGGTCTCGCGCAGCGGCCAGAGCCATTCGACGTCGATGTGGGCGTGTCCTATGGCGGAGACCTTCACGGCGGCCGGATCCACTCCGACGCCCCATACCGTGCGGCGCAGCTCCTCGCGCACCGCCGCCGCGCCGCCGCGCTCGGGCGGTAGCGCGTCCAGCGCGCGGCTCGTGGCGCGCGCCACGGAAATGCGGCGCGAGGACTGCTCCGGGAGCGTTCCGAGGAGCGAAAGCACGATGTCAAGGTCAATCCACAGCTGCCAGCGGTCGAAGTCGAACCGCGCGGCGGAAAGGCGCGTCACCGCGGCCTTCCACTTGCCGTGGATGTCGGATGGGTCGTCGCAGGCGTCCGGACCTCCCGGCTCGCGCCTCAGGCCGAACAGCCCGTTTGCTCCCACGTCGGCCCAGAAATCGATCTCCTCCCCGCCGGCGGCCTCGCGCAGCCAGTGGAAGTGGTCCTTGTTGTAGTTGCCGTCGAACACCGAGCCGTTCGTCAGGCCCGCGACTGGCTCGCCCGCGGGGTCGAAGAGCAGCGCCTCTCCGCCGAAGTCGAGGTTCAGCGTGACGTAGGAGCCCTTCCACGACTCCGGGACGCGCCCGGTCACGTGGAACCATCCGCAGTCGAACTTCTCGCCCCAGATATCGCCTCTTTCAACGGGGCGGTATTTCAGCGACAGCCTGTCCGCGAACGCGACGGGCTCTTTGGTTGTTGCGACTTCGCCCCGGAGTGGGACGCGCTCAAGGACGATCTCGCGGCCAATGCGCTCAAACGCCTCTTTGATGCGGCTTTCGTGTATGTCGAGGTAGAAGTGGGACATTCAATAAGACGGGCCGTTTTCGCCCGCCCCGTGTGGTGTTGCCGTGACAGGAGGAGCGGCGGCGGCCGATGATACCGGAAGCGCCCGCGAAACGCAAAAAAAAGCGCCGCCGGAACCCGTTGACGAGACTCGCCAAAAAACATTTGACCTTTCGCGGGGTTTGTGACAGAATCCCCCGCGTTTCGCCTTCCCCGCCGTTGCGGGCCATGGTCGGAAAGCGCCGCCCGCATAGCTCAGTCGGTAGAGCGCGTCCTTGGTAAGGACGAGGTCATCGGTCCGATTCCGATTGCGGGCTCCATTTTCAAAGAAACGCACCCACAAACAACAACAACAACAACAAGACAAAGGTTTGCTACCATGGCAAAGGAAAACTTCGTCCGCGACAAGCCCCACGTGAACGTCGGCACCATCGGCCACGTTGACCACGGCAAGACCACCCTCACGGCGGCCCTCACCCATGTCCAGTCCCTCAAGGGCCTGGCGGACAACATCTCCTACGATCAGGTTGCCAAGGCCTCCGAGTCAGCCGGCCGCCGCGACCCGACCAAGATCCTCACGATCGCCACCTCGCACGTCGAATACAGCTCCGACAAGCGCCATTACGCGCACGTTGACTGCCCCGGCCACGCCGACTTCGTCAAGAACATGATCGTCGGCGCCGCGCAGATGGACGGCGCGATCCTCGTCGTCTCCGCGGCCGACGGCCCGATGCCGCAGACCAAGGAGCACGTGCTTCTCGCCCGCCAGGTCGGCGTGCCGAAGATCGTCGTCTTCCTCAACAAGGTCGATCTCGTGGACGATCCCGAGCTCCTCGACCTCGTCGAGATGGAGATCCGCGAGCTTCTCTCCAAGTACGAGTTCGATGGCGACAACACCCCGATCATCCGCGGCTCCGCCCTCGCGGCCACGCAGGCCACCTCGCCTGACGATCCGGCCTGCAAGTGCATCGACGAGCTCCTCAAGACGCTCGACGAATACATCCCCGACCCCGTCCACCAGCTCGACTTCCCGTTCATGATGCCGATCGAGGACATCTTCTCGATCGAAGGCCGCGGCACCGTCGTGACCGGCCGCGTCGAGCGCGGCATCGTGAAGGTTGGCGACGACGCGGAAATCGTCGGCATCAAGCCCACGCAGAAGACCACGATCACCGGCGTCGAAATGTTCCGCAAGACCCTCGACCAGGGCCAGGCGGGCGACAACGTCGGCTGCCTCCTGCGCGGCACCAAGAAGGAGGACGTGCAGCGCGGCCAGATCCTCGCCAAGCCGGGCAGCATCACGCCGCACACGGTCTTCGAGGCTCAGGTTTACGTCCTCACCAAGGAGGAGGGCGGCCGCCACACGGCGTTCTTCCCGGGCTATCGTCCCCAGTTCTACATCCGCACTGCGGACGTGACGGGCGACATCAAGCTCCCCGAGGGCGTCGAAATGGTCATGCCTGGCGACAACATCAACATGACGGTCACGCTCATCTACCCCGCCGCTCTGGAGGAGAAGATGCGCTTCGCCATCCGCGAAGGCGGCCGCACGGTCGGCGCCGGCACGGTCACGAAGATCATCAAGTAAGGTTGCCGAAACCTGACGCAGGGAGCGCGCTCCGTTCGGGGCGCGCTCCTTTCATTTTCGGCTGTCGGCGGAGGGCGATTTTAATTCGCCGACTTTTCGGCGCGCGCCCAGCTGGCCATGCGCTGGGATCAGCCCCTTGTCGTGACGAGGGCGATTCCGCCAAGACATAGTGCGACGCCGAGTATCTGCCTCCAGCCGACGTGTTCGCCGAGGAAGAGGGCGCCGACCAGTAGCAGCAGGACGGCGACGGCGCTGTAGGTGACGATTGGCCCGACGCTCGCGCTCCATCCGGCCCGGTAGAGGCATAGGAAGCCGCCCTCCAGTCCTATTATCGCAAGGCCCAGCAGGTAGTTGGCGAAGTTGAGCGAGCGCAGCTGCGGAAGGATCGGAGTTCCCTTAGACGTGGCGAGCAGCAGGGCAAGCGACGCCGCCACGGCGATCGCGTATGCGACCACGAGCGCAGCGAACGGGTTTACGCCCTTCGCCGCGCCGCGCGACGATAGCTGATAAACGAGGTTTGATCCGACGATCAGAAAGAGCGGCCAGATGGAGTTGCCCATGGGAGCGAGTAGAGTGAGAGGAAACGCGGAAGAGAAAAAGAACCCCGAGCGCCTGTTCGAGTGAATTCCGATTAGCGTGGAATTCAGGACCATTCGTGTCCGAAATCTACCTGTCGGAGCGACGTGCGCCGCGCAGCCCGGGGTGCCGGGGTCTTTCCTGCGGACGGGCGGGATGCTAGCACTTCCGGCTCGGCCTTTCAAGGCAATAATCCGTGGCGGGCGCGACCAGAAACTGTCC
>DJYI01000066.1 GCA_002448475.1 Verrucomicrobia bacterium UBA6982 | reverse complement strand
CATGGACAGTTTTTGGTCGCGCCCCGCGCTGCCCCCCTGTTGTTTTTGTTCGGGGTATGCGCTATGATTGGCGGCGACGACTCCCGTGCGATACCGGAAAAGCCGTCGGACAAACCAACAACCATCAAAACGAACTGAGAAAGGTTCAAACGATGCACCAAGTGAAACGTGCGGCGTTCTTCGCCGCCGCGGCCTTCGCCGCAATGAATTGCGCCAACGCGCTTTCGGGCAATGTCTATTACGTCGCCGATGGCGGTAGCGACGCGGAAAACAACGGGCTCTCCTCCCAGGCCCCGTTCGCGACGATCGACAAGGCGATAGCGACGGCCGAAAATTCCGACGATGAAATTCACGTCGCGCCCGGAACGTATTCGACTACAACGCAGTGGGGCCCCAACCTCAAGGCGAAGCTCGTCGGCTCAGGGGAAACTCGCGACAAAGTCATCATCCAGTCGGCCGGCACCTACCGGACGCTCCGCATGGCGGCGGGGTCAATGGTCACAAACCTCACCGTCGTCGGCATCACCGTCCACACGAGCAACGCGGACAAGGGCGGCGCGATCGAGATGGCGGGCGGAACCCTGACGGACTGCGTAATCCGCGACGGGCATTCCAATTACGCGAACGCCCGTTCCGGCGGAAACATCTTCATGACCGCAGGGCTTGTCGAGAACTGCGTGATCAGCAACGGCAACGCCAAAAGCCGCGGCGGCAACATCAACATGGAGGGCGGCACGGTCCGCAACTGCGTCATCGCCGACGGACAGGCCACGGCTTGGGGCGGCAACGTGTACATCAAGGGTTCGTCGGCCGTCGTGACGAACTGCGTCATCACGGGAGGAAGGAACACGGACACGTCCGCATCCAACGCCTACGGCGGCAACGTCCGCATCGAAAACGCCGGCACGGTCGTCGATTGCGTCATCAGCGACGGCGTTTCGCAGAAGAGCGGCGGCAACGTCTTCATGGACGGAGGAACGATTTCCGGCTGCACCATTGTCGATGGCTCGGCGCTCGGAACCAGTTGGGACCAAGGCGGCGGAAACATATTCGTGAACGGCGCGGCCACGGTTTCGCGGTGCACGGTTTCCGGCGGAACCACGACGGGAACGGGCGGCGGCATCCGCTGCCGCAATTCATACGGCATTGTCGAAGACTGCCTGGTTTTCGGGAACGACGGCGGACTGTGCCTGGACTACGGTAGCGCCTACAACTGCACGATCGTCGCCAACGACACGTTCGGGATACACGGATATACCGGAGCGTACACCAAGATCCAGAACTGCGTGTTGTTCGGCAATGCGAAGGAATGGTCCGGCACCAAGTCTTCGGTCGCGGATGCGATCCTCAACATGGCGACGGGCGACACGACAGGATTCGGCGAATCGGCGATTGCCGTCTCGGAGTCCGATTTCGCCGACTGGAATGGCGGCGACTACCGCCCGTCCGCAGGATCGTCCCTCGTGGACGGCGGCGCTGCGGACGAGCGCGCCGCGGAAGCGTCGCAGACCGACCTCGACGGCAATCCGCGCATGAGCGGCAAGGTCGACGTCGGCTGCTACGAATACCAGAAGCGGGACATGACCGTCCACGTCGATTCCTTCAAATACGACCGGACCTTCGCCCCGGCGACGTTCACGTTCTCCCATGCCGTGGAAAATTCCGCCGATCCGGAAACCGTCGTCTTCACCTACAACTTCGGCGACGGCTCGGCTACGGAAAAGACCTACGAAGCGACGATTTCGCACGTCTACGCCGAACCCGGCATCTACACGGTGACAATCACGGCGGAAAGCGAATGCGAGGAAGACGTTCCCGCCACCATGGTCTACGAGGGCTACGTGCGCGTGGCGTCCTCGACCGTCTACGTGACGCCCGGAAACGCCGCCGCAGGAACATTCCCCTACGACACGCCAGAGCGCGGTTACGGCAACCTCAAGACCGCAGTGCAGAACGCGCTCGACGGCTACACGCTCCTGCTCGGCAAAGGCGTCCATACGACCTCGGACCAGGTCTACGTGAACAAGGCTCTCTCGATCCGCGGCCTCGGCGAAACGCCGGAAGACGTCATCGTGCGCAACGTGACGACCAGCACGAACAGCTACTACTTCCGCGTGCTGGACGTCGCCAACGCCGGAGCGTTCGTCGAGAAACTCACGCTCGAAAACGGGCGCGTCAAAAACACCTACGGCGGGAACCTCAGCATTTCCGCCGGAGTCGTGTCGAACTGCGTGATCCGCGGAGGGCTGGCCGTCGCGGACGGCGGCAACGCCGCCGGCGGCGGCGTCGTCCTGGCCGGAGCGGGAACCCTCACGCACTGCGTCGTCTCGAACAACCTCGTTTCGGGAACGTCGAATTACGAAAACTACGCCGGCGGCGCCGTCTTCATCGAAAATGGCAAGACGGACGGCCGCATTTCCAACTGCCTGATCGTCTTCAACACGTACGTCCCGGACGAAGGAGACGCAAAATCCGGCGCGGCCGGAGTCCGCTTCGGCGGCAGCAACGACAACACGGCGCTGGAGAACTGCACCATCGCCGCCAACACGGTGGATGGCACGCTCAAGGACGATTCGGCCGGCGTCTACTGCACGACGTGGTACGGGCGCCTACGCAACAACATCGTGGTCGGCAACTACGAGACGGGCAAGGAGAAGTTCACGTCCGTCAAGCTCGATTTCTCTTCCAACAACAGCTTCACCTACCACAACAACGTCACCGACGACGCGGCCATCGCCGACTCCGGCACGAAGAGCCAGAAAAACAAGGTGGCGTCCGCCGCGTCGCTCTTCAAGAACTTCGCGAATGGCGACTTCAGGCTGAAGACCGGCAGCGCCGCCTACAACGGGGGCACGCGCTCGGGCCTCGCGCTCCAGCCGTCCGTCGATCTCGCGGGCAACCCGCGCGTGGCGTTCGACAAGATCGACATCGGGTGCTACGAATGCCAGCATCTGCCGGCCACCGTGTTCATAATGCGATAGCGGCATGATCGCAGCGCAGTCCAGACGAGCCGCGGCGATCGCCGCGGTTGTCGCCGCGTCCGCCATCTCCGCCTCCATGCGGGCGGCGGCTGGCGCCCCCGCCGCCGAGCTCTCGCTTGCCGCCGACAGGGTGGCAGCAGTGCACGGCGCGCGGCTGTCGCACGAGTCCGGCGGCGAGGCTGTCGTTCTGCGCAGTTCGAACGCCGAATACCATTCCGGAATGCGCCTGCTGCCGCCGCCGGGAAAGGCGACGTTCGACCTTTCGTCCGGTCGTTACCTCGCCGCCGACCTGGAGAATCTCTCCGACCACCAGCAGCGGCTTTGCCTCAAGATCGACGACGCCGCCCGCGACGCCTACGCCTCAATCGCGCTCGACCCCGGCGAAAAGGGAACGGTCAAGCTCCAGCTTCCGCACAGATCGGTTTACTCGTTTCCGACCGGTGCCACAGGCGTGAGAACGCTCGACACCGCCGCAATCACGAACGTGGCGTTTTGCGTCGTGTGGCCCTACGAGGGACAGTTTTCCGGGCTCCTGAACTTCAGGATTTCCAATGTCCGCCTCGTCGGTTCTCCGGATTGGGCGCGCAGCGTCGCCCCGGCGGCATACCTGCCTTTCGTCGACAAGTTCGGCCAGTTCGCGCATGGAGACTGGAAGGGAAAGGTTTCGTCGGCAGACGAACTCCGGGCGGACCTCGCCGCCGAGAACGCCTCGCTCAAACCGGCTCCGGCGAGCTGGGACGGATACGGGGGCTGGAGAAACGGTCCGCAGCTCGCCGCCACCGGGAACTTCCGCACAGAGAAGGTGGACGGCAAGTGGTGGCTCGTGACGCCATCCGGGCATCTGTTCTACTCGCTCGGAATCAACGTCGTGAAAGTCGATAGCGACGCGCCGGACGGACGGCTCCACCCCGACTGGTATGAAAGCCCGGCGCAGGCGTCGATGGCGTTTCCGACATGGAACATGCGCGAAAAGTTCGGCAAGTCCGATTTCCGCATGGACTGCTACGACCTCGTGCTGCGGCGGCTCGACTCGTGGGGAATCAACACGATCGGGAACTGGAGCGACGGACTTCTCACGTCGCTTTCGCGCAAGCCATACGCCATCGTCGCCGCGTCCAGGCCCGCCGACGTGCCGTATCTCCCCGGAGGATTCTACGACACGCTCGACAAGACGTTCGCAGAAAAAATGAGCCAGGCCGTGGCCGCCGCGTTCGCGGCGCCGGGCTCCGCGCTCGAAACCGCGGCCGGCGACCCGATGTGCATCGGGTTCTTCATCGACAACGAACTTTCGTTTCCCTCCGACGCCGCCTACTTCGAGCCGTATTTCAAGGCCTGCAAGGAGGCTCTCGCCGCCGCAGCCCCGGGCAAGCTGTATCTTGGATGCCGCTTCAAGGGACTGCGAAATCCGGATGCGCTCTGGAACGCCGCCGCGAAGTGGTGCGACGTGATCTCGGTCAATTCATACGTCGGGAGCGTCGAAGTCTTCGGTCGCGGGGAATACGCCGCGCCGGCGATCGACAAGCCGATCCTGCACAGCGAGTTCCACTTCGGCACGATGCAGCGCGGGATGTTTTCGGCCGGACTCTGCCCGGTCGGCGACCAGTGCGAACGCGGACGCGCGTTCCGGCGAGTCGTGGAAGGCGCGCTGCGGCACCCGCTGTTCGTCGGATCGCACTGGTTCCAATACCGCGACCAGCCCCTCGTGGGGCGCGGCGACGGCGAAAACTACCAGATCGGATTCGTGGACGTCTGCGACAGGCCTTACGAGAAACTCGCCGAGGCCGCACGCGCAGTTGGCGAGACGATGTACGAATTGCGATTTTGAAAACTTGACATGGTTACGCAAAGATATTCCCTTCTCTCCCCGGCGGTTCCATTCGACGCCTTGCGACGACCGTTCATCGACCGCTTCGGCCAGTTCGCGCATTCCGAGTGGCCGGAAAAGGTCCACGACGAGCGCGAGCTTCCGGACGACCTTGCCAGGGAACTCGCGACGATGCGCGCGGCTCCGTCGAACTGGAACGAATGGGGCGGCGCGAAGGACGGCCCGGCGCTTGAGGCGTCGGGCGCGTTCCGCACCGAGAAAATCGACGGCCGCTGGTGGCTCGTCGATCCGTCCGGCCATCCGTTCTTTTCCCACGGCCTCGACACGCTTCGCCACTACACCGACGCCGCGAACGGCCGCGAGCATCCGGACTGGTATGAAACGGAGCCGCCCAAAAACGGGCGCATGACATTCACGCACTGGAACCTGCAGCGCAAGTTCGGGAAGATCGACTACATTTCCGACTACTACCGCTTCATCCACGCGCGCCTCGCGTCGTGGGGAATGAACACGATCGGGCGCTGGGGTGCGTGGCGGCTCCCATCGTGCGGGCGCACTCCATACCTCCTTCTGCTGGATTCTCCCGCAAAGGCCCCGCGTCTGCCTGGCACGCGGATCTACGACGTGTTCCACCCAGACTTCGGGGAGAAATTCAAAGCCGGAGTGCTGGACCAGGCCCGGACGGAAAAGGCGATCGCCGCCGCCGTGGACGATCCGCTCTGCATCGGGCTTTCGCTGGACAACGAATTTTCGTTCGACGCGATGATCGGGGTCATGATGGCGCAGGACATCCGGAATTCGCCCGCGAAGAACGCCTTTTTCGCCCATGTCCAGCGCAAATACGGTTCGCTCGCGGCGATCAACTCGGCGTGGGGCACCAACCTCTCAACCTGGCCCTCGCTGGCGACGCTTTCGGTGCCGCTTCCGGGAGCGGGCTTCGCGGCCGACGCCGAGGAGTTTCGCCTCGACTGGCTGGAGCGCTACTTCGGAGCGGCGCGCGCCGCCGTGAAGGCTCTTGCGCCGGACCGCCTCTACTTCTCCGCCGCGTTCGCCGGCATGGAGCAGCCAGCCGTCGCGTGGGACGCCGCCGCGCGGTTCGCCGACGTGCTCGTCGCGGATGTCCACGAACGCGACGCCGCCGCGTTGAGCCCGCTCGGCTCGGCGTCAATGCCGGACAAGCCTCTGCTTGTCGGGGCGTTCACGTTCGGATGCCTCGACCGGGGAATGTTCGCGGCCGGCCCCTGCCCCACTCCGGACCAGACCGCGCGCGCCGCCGCATACGGCAATTTCATGCGCGGGGCGCTCGAAAACCCGCGCATCGTCGGATGCCACTACTTCCAGTATCGCGACCAGCCGCTTGTCGGGCGCGACGACGGCGAGGCGTTCCAGATCGGCTTCGTCGACGTCTGCGACAGGCCATACGGGAAACTCTCCGCCACGGCCAGAAAGTTCGGCGAAACAATGTATGGACGATTCAACAGCAAATGAAAGCACTCTTCTTCGTAATCGCATTCATCGCCGCCGCGATCTTCGCGGTGCATCGCCTCGCCCCGCGCCAGATGGAGGCCCATGAAAGCCAAACTGTTCTGGAGGAACCGGAGGCACCAGAAGGACCGGGGGCATCGGAAGGTTCGGAAGGACCGGATGGATCGGAAGAACCGGGTGGAACGGGTGGATCGGACAAAGCGGAAAGTGCGGAAAGTTTTTCCTTCGCGACGTGCCGCCTTTCGCCAGTCCACGGGGCCACGGTCCTGCCCGACGGCGAAAGCGCCGTCGTTCTGCGCATGCCAAGCGCTGAGTGGAGCTGCGGCCTGAGGCTCGATCCTCCGGAAGGCCGCCGCTCGCTCGACCTTTCACGCGGGCGCTTTCTCGCCCTGGACGTCGAAAACCTCTCGACGACGCGCCAGATGCGCCTCACGATGCACGTCTCAAGCGGCGGCGCCAACAGCGATGCGGCCGATCACGCCGTCGCGAACTTCACGAAAAACCGCTCCGTCAACACCGGCATCGGCCTCAACCCCGGCGAAAAGGGAACAATGCGCCTCTTCCTGCCACACCCGTCGTATGCGACGCCCGACGGCGCTCCCGGACCGCACCTCGTTGACACCGCGCACGTGAACTGCATCGAGCTTCAGTGCCAGTGGCCGTTCGAGCGCGAATTCAAATGGGTGGTCGATTGCCGCCTCTCGAACCTCCGGCTCGAAGGAGAGCCGCTTCCGCCGCCTCCGCAAGGCGCGGCGTTTTTCCCGTTCATCGACCGCTACGGCCAGTATCGCCACGCCGAATGGCCCGAAAAAGTGCATTCCGACGAAGAGCTGCGCGAGGACCTGCGCAGCGAAGAGGCCCGGATCGCGGCCTCGCCGCGCCCGGCGTCGTGGGACCGATACGGCGGCTGGGCAGCGGGTCCCAGGCTCGCGGCCACGGGGTCCTTCCGCACGGAGAAAGTCGACGGCAAGTGGTGGCTCGTGACGCCCGAAGGGCACCTCTTCTTCTCCACCGGCATCGACGTCGTGCGCGACAACACGGACTCCTCCGACGGCACCAAGCACCCGGACTGGCACGAAACGCCCGTTCCGCCGTCGCGCATGATGGCCTACCCGGCGTGGAACATCGCCAGGAAGTTCGGCAAGGACGACTATCGCGCGGACTACAACCTTTTCGCGCAGAGGCGGCTGTGTTCGTGGGGCGTGAACACGATCGGCAACTGGTCAGGCGGCGACCTCCTGCGGACGGCGCGCATCCCCTACGTCGCGAGCGTCCTGGAGCGCGGACGCGGCGTCCCGCGCCACCCGAAATTCCACATCTACGACTTCGCGGCGCCAGATTTCGAGGAAAAGATGCGCGCGGCCATCCGCGAAAAGTTCGCGACCGACGAAACGTTGCGCCACGCCGCCGGCGACCCGCTGTGCATCGGATTCTTCATCGACAACGAGCTGCAATTCCAGAAGTGGATTCCGGAAGTCGGCGCCGAAAAGGCCGCGCCCCTGCTCGACCTCTACTTCCGGCTCTGCAAGGAGGAGCTTGGGCGCGCGGCTCCTGGCAAGCTCTACCTCGGCTCGCGCTTCGTCGGCTTCCGTCAGGCCGGAATCCTCTGGCGCGCCGCCGCAAGGCATTGCGACGTCGTGAGCGTGAACGCCTACGCCAACAGCGTCGCCAACATTCCCGACAACCTTTTCGAGCCTGGCCTTGAAAAGCCGATCCTACTGGGGGAATTCCATTTTGGCTGCATGGACCGGGGAATGTTCCGGGCGAGCCTCTGCCCCGTGGGCGACCAGACGGAGCGCGGCCGCTCCTACGCGCGCCTCGTGGAAGGCGCGCTTCGGCACCCGCTCTTCGTCGGATGCCACTACTTCCAGTATCGCGACCAGCCGCTCATAGGGAGAGGCGACGGCGAAGCGTATCAGTGCGGCTTCGTCGATGGCTGCGACCGGCCCTACGCCCCGCTTTGCGCCGCCGCGCGCCAGATCGGCGAGAAAATGTATGGCATTCGCTCCGAACGCCAACGCCCGTAAAGCGGCGAGCGGCGCAACGAAAGGCAGGGGCCGGCCGGCGTTGCCGTTTCGCGAAATTGCGAAAGCGGCGGGATTTTGACGAAGTGGCGCGATGTGATATGCTCCGGCGCGAGGTTCCCACGAGAGATGACGCACATCCCACACATCCCCCTTACGCGCATTCTCGCCATGGCGGCGGCGTTCGTCGGCGCGGCGGCGGCGCGCGACGCCGACGTTGAGGCCGCCGCGCTTCTTGCAGCGCTTCCGCCGGCTCCGGCGTCAAATGCGGCGCCAGATTCGGCGGCGCGCGACGCGCGGGACGGGGAAACGATCGCCTTCACATTCGACCATGTGGACATCCACGCCTTCGCGCAGATCGTGGGGCGCTTCACCGGCCGCAGGATCGCCGTCGGAGACGACATCGACGGCACCGTGAGCGTGGTGTCGCCGGCCGTGACCCGCGCCGAGGCGTATCCGCGCTTCGCAGCGGTGCTGGAAAGCGCCGGCTACGCCCTGGTGGCCGAAGGCGACATGGAGCGCGTAGTGCGTCTGCCAGAGCGAGATCCGTCCGGCATGGGATCGGTCATCGAGGACGGGGCGCAGATGCCGGAGCACGGGCTCGTCTCGTGCGTCCTGCACCTCAAGCACGTGTCCGCCTCGGACATGAAGGACTTGCTGGAGTCGCAGATGCGGCGCAAGGGAGCCGTGGCGGTTCTGCCGGAAACGAACGACATCGTGGTCTCGGACTCCGCCTCCGCCATTCGCCACCTCAAGCAGCTCGTGGACGCGCTCGACAAGCCGGGCACGGCGCGCTCGACCGATGTGTTCGCGCTGCAGCACGCGGACGCCGGATCGGTCGCCCGCCAGCTGGCCGCCACCTTTGCCGAAAGCCAGACGCGGGCGCAGCAGCTTCTTGGACGCATCCCGCCGCCCGGCGGCGCGGCCGCCGCGCCAGTGCCGTCCATGCGCCCGCCGACCATCGTTCCGGTCGAACACGCGAACCGGATCCTCGTGTCGGGATCCGCGCGCCAACTCGAAACCGTTCGCGAACTGATCGCGAGACTCGACGTTCCAGCCCCGGCCGGACGCTCCGGACTGCACGTGTTGCCGCTGCACTACCTCAAGGCCGCCGACGTGTCCAAGAACATCACGACACTCCTTGAGAAGTTCGCCGCCGGAAACGCGGATCCGACGCTCGCGCGCCGCATAGCGGTGGAGGCGGTGGAGTCGGCCAACGCCCTACTCGTCCACGCCCAGCCCGCCGACTGCGCGGAAGTGGAGGCTCTGGTGGCCGCGCTCGACGTGCCGCCGAGGCAGGTGAACATCTCTGTGCTCATCGCCGAAGTCTCCGAAGGGGACCTTGACCGGCTCGGGGTGCAGATTTCCGCGCTGCGCACTCCGGACCGCGTTGGCGGAGTCGGCGCGGGCGCGGCGACGCGCTTCTCCGACGAGACAGTCTCGGGCGGTCCGGGGCTGCTTTCGTCGTTCGCCTCCGGACTCTACGGCGAAGGACTCGCGTTCGGCGTGGCGCACGGGTCGCATCTGGACGCCGACGGGAACGTCGTCGCTGACTATCCCGCCATTTTCGACGTGGACGCCATTCGGCAGAATTCGGCCGTCAAGATCGTGGCGAACCCCTCGCTCGGAGCGCAGAACCACACGAAGGCGGAAGTCGCCATCGTTGACGACATCCCTCTCACCGAAAGCAACGTGACAGGAACGGGCGACAACCGCGACGTGATCCAGAACATCACCCGCCGCGACGTCGGCGTGAAGCTTTCCATCGTTCCCCACATCGTTCCCGGGGGGATGGTCCAGATGGAGCTTGAGCCCTCCATCGAGGCCGTCACGTCCAACGCCGGAAACGGCTCGGACTACGCCCCGACCATCTCGAAGCGCTCCGCGAAGACCGTGGCCACGGTCGCCGACGGCCAGACGATCGTCATAGCCGGCCTGACGCGCTCGGACGTGACGAACGTGAAGCGGAAGCTGCCGCTTCTCGGGGACATTCCGCTGCTGGGATGGCTTTTCCGCTGGACAAGCGAACAGCAGACCCGCACAAGTCTGCTGATATTCGTGACGCCGCGCGTTCTGCCGGAGAACGGCGCCGCAGGAGCGGAGGCGGACATGGACGCGATTCGCTCGGATCTTGAATCGCAGACTGGACTCTCGCGCGACGCGCTGCTTGAGGAGCTTTCGGCGCTACCGGTCGAAAAAGCCGCCGGCGAGGACGTCGCCGGCGAGAAATAGCGAACCGGCGACGACCATCGGCGCGCGCGCCTCGGCGGCGTCGCGCCGCGCGGCGGCCAGGCCTTCTTCGAGCGTCGCGCACGGAAACACCTCGCGGAACCCCGCGCCTCGCGCGAACGCGCCGAGTTTCTCGGGGTGCAGTCCGCGCGGATTGGAAAGAGGCACTGTCCAGACCTTCGCCGCGACGGGCGACAGAACCCGCAGAAAACCGGCCGGATCCTTGTCGGCGCACATTCCGCAGACGAGCCTGACGGACTTTGCGGCGCGGGCCGCCCTGAGCGCGCCGACCAGCGCCTCCGCCGCACACGGATTGTGCGCGCCGTCCAGCCAGACGCGCGGTTCTCCGCACAGGAGCTGGAACCGCCCGGGCAGATGCGCAATGCCAAGCCCGCGCGGCACAGTTTCCGCCGGAAGAGAGACGCCGAGCGAGCGCTGAAGCGCCTCGAACGCCGTCACGGCCGTGGCGACGTTCTCGGCCTGATACGCCCCGATGAGCGCGATTCGCGCCGTCCCGTAGTCCGCCGCCGCCGTCGAGACGGCGACGCGGGCCGTTTCGCTCCCCGCCTCCTCGCCGGCCGTGGCGCGGCGTGGCGCGAAACGGACGGAACAGTTGTCAGGCGCGGAAATAACCGGCGCGCCGACATCGGCGGCCACGCGACGAATCTCGGCCTCCGCCTCCTCCGGCATCGCCCCCAGAACGAGCGGAACGCCGGCACGGGCGATTCCAGCCTTTTCGCGGGCGATGTCCCTGATCGTCGGACCCAGGAACTGCGTATGGTCCAGGCCGATGCGCGTTATGGCGCTGACCGCGCTTTCGAGCGCGTTCGTGGCGTCGAGCCTTCCGCCCATGCCCACCTCGGCGACCGCCAGAGGAACCCCCTCGCGGGCGAACCAGAGCGCGCAGAGCGCAGTCGTGGTCTCGAAGAACGTCGGTTCCGGGCGACCCCGCGCGACGAGAGTCGCGCAGGCGGTTTCAACTTCGTCAACGAGCACGGCGAGCGTATCCTCGTCCATTTCCCGCCCGGCAATCGAAAAGCGCTCTGTGAGGCGGACGAGATGCGGTGAGAGGTATAGACCCGTTCGAAGGCCGGCGGCGCGGAGCATGCCGTCGAGAAAAACGCACGTTGACCCCTTTCCGTCCGTGCCGGCGACGTGAATTGTGCGGAACGAGCGCTGCGGATCGCCCAGGGCGGCGAGCAGCGCGCGCACGGAATCGAGACCGGGCTTGATTCCGAACGTCCGCCGCGCGAACAGCCGTTCGAGACGTCTGGCAAGCGCAGGAGAGGAAGGAAAACCGCCCATGTCAGCTCCGCCGCCCATGAGAGACAACCGCCTTCAGCGAATCGACCTGCTGCTTCACGGTGAACGGGTTTTCGGCGTTGGGGCTGGCTTCGTTCTGAAGTTGCATGAGACGCGGGGCCGAAAGCAGCAGCGGCATCTCGGAGGCCCAGTCTGTCCTGCCTCGCGGATCCGTCGGGAGCCAGTGGCGGTCGCGAACGCGGTCGTTGGTGTGCAGGTGGCACGTGACGATGTGCGGCAGAAGGCGGCGCAGGTAGTCGTCGGTGTCGCTCCATTCCGGCGGACCGCCCGGAAAGCCGTTGTTCCGCCACGACTCGCGGCCGCACTGCGTCGGGATGTCCGGAGTGTCGGAGCGCGAGAGCTGCGCGTGCCCGCTGTCCCAGCAGATGCCGAGCCACGGACTCCTGAAGCGATCGATGGCGTCGAGGAGCATCCCGGCGGTGTTGTTGGGATCCCAGATGTTCTCGATGCAGACTACGCAGCGGCACTCTTCGGCCGTGGGGAGAATCTTCTCAAGGGCGCGCAGGGCGTTGTCGTGCAGGACTGAGGCGTCCTTGCACAGCTCTGTCGGACGCCCCACGTGGATCGTGCAGGAGCCGACGCCGAATTCGCGGCACAGGCGCAGGCAGGTTTCGTGCATCCGGACCATGTGCGGAAACGCCTCCGGAACCGGGCATGAAAGATCCTTCATTGGTCCGTAGGGCGCGTGCGCGTCCCGGAAGGCGACCCCGCTGGCGGAGATCATCCGCTTCCAGCGGACGATTTCGCCGGGATCGCAGGCCATCGCCGCCATCTCGGGGGGACTGAAGCATACGCCGTCCGCCCCGGCCTCGGCAAACTGCCGAAGAACTATTTCCTGAACGCGCCTGTCGTAAACGTTGAATGGCCAGAAATGCGTGAGTTTGACCATGTTGAAGTCTCCATGCGGAAGGCGCGAATGCCAAAACGACACGGACGCGCCTGCCAACGGGCGGTGATTCTGCCCCGCCGCCTTCCCGCAGTCAAGCGCGGACCGCGCCCTCTCAGGGCGTTTGCCATTTTCGAACATTCATGGACATTTTCTACTTTTCACCCTTTCAACTTTTCAACCTTTCAACCTTTCAACTTTTCAACTTGTCTTTGCATTCCGTCCGGGGGTTTGCTAGGATTGGAGTCGCAACGGACAAAAAGCGACATGGCCAGGCGGAAAATCAGATTGCCTGCTACCGACATCGGCGATTTCGGCGGGCGAACAGCGGCGCCGGAGTCCAAAACGGTCCTCTTCGCGATTCGTCTGGTTGGGGAGATACTGCCGCGGATCATGTCCGGCGTGTATCGCCTGGCGGAGGCGCGGCGATGGAATCTGCACACCGTGGTCTGCACGCGCGACCCCGATGAAACCCTGAGATTCGTGCGCTCCCCGACGTCGGGTTCGCTCGCCGACATATTCTCGCTGCTGAAGCCCGACGGGGTGCTCGACACCCAGCACATCATACTCCCCGCGGAGATTCGCGCCGCCGCCCGCGCCGCCGGAATGCGCTCCGTCCCGCCCGTCGTCCACCTCGGCGAGCCGGAGCCCGCGAAGGGGGCCGTTTACGTGCACGGCGATCCGGAGTCGTTCGCCAAGCTCGCTCTGCGCGAGCTGCTTCAGTCGGGATTCCGCGACTTCGCCTACGTCCCGCATTCGGCGAACGCGCCGTGGAGCGTGGTGCGCGGCGAGGCATTCGGGCGGCTTGTCAAGCTCTCCGGCAGGCGCTTCCACCAGTGTCCGGTCGCCGCGGCGGCGTCCGAGCGCGGCGCAGGCGATGACTTCCACGGCGAGGTTTCGCGGTTTCTCGAAGCACTTCCGAAGCCGTGCGGCATCTTCGCCGCGAACGACATCGTCGGGGAGATCGTCCTGAACGCCGCTCACGCCCTGGGATTGGGAGTCCCCGGCGAAATCGCCGTCGTCGCGGTGGACGATCTGGCGCACGTCTGCGAGGCCACCCGGCCCACGCTTTCCAGCGTCCGGCGCGACCTGGAGGAGGAGGGGCGCGCCGCCGCCGACCTCCTGGACAAATGGCTCGACGCCCCGTCGCGCCCGCCGCGTCCGCTCGCGGTCCCTGCTGTTTCGCTTGTGCGCCGCGCCTCCACGCAGTTTTCGGCGCTGCACGACGAGCGAGTGTCGCGCGCGCAGGAGTTCATCCGGAACCACGCCTGCGAGGACGGCTTTTCGCCGCTGGACGCCATCCGCACGATGTTTCTCTCGCGCTCCGCCGCCGACCATCTCTTCCGCCGCGTCGCCGGCCGTCCCATTCTCCAGGAGATTCACGCAGTGCGCATCGAGCGTGCGATGGAGAAGCTCCGCGCCGGCCTGGCCCCCGACGTCGTGGCCGCCGAATGCGGCTATTCGTCGTATCTCGATTTCCGCCGCGTCTTCCGCCGTGTCGCCGGCATTCCCGTCGGCGCCTGGACTAAGGCGGCGCTCAAAAGCAAAAACGGTATAAGAAGAAAAGCAAAAACAGGATACATTTCTTCTTCGGAAGTGCTATGATTCCCCCTGTCGGCCCGCGTGGGCCGAATTGTCGCTCTTTGATCTAGGCTTTTTTCTAGGAAGCCCTAGGGGCCCTAGGAAGCCTAGGAACCCCCTAGGAATCCTAGGAACCCTAGGAGCCCTAGGAAGCCCTAGGAAACCTAGGAGCCCTAGGAAGCCTAGTCGCCCAAGAGCACACTACTGGAACACACACAATCCGGATGATACACCCATGAAAACACGATTCTGTCGTTTGTCGCCCGTTGTCTCCGTTGCCCGCGCCGCCGCGCTGGTCGCGGCGTTCGCCGTCTTCGGCGGAGCCGCCTTCGCCGGCGTCTTAGACGACGCCAAGTTCAAGCTCGACCTGCGCGGGGACCTCAACGACAACGCCTTCATCGACGCAGGCGAGGCCGGGGACGCCATGACGTTTTCAGCGTCTTCACCTCTTGCCCTGACGTATGGCGTCGCCACCGCCAAATTCACTTTGTCCGCAGATGAATATGCTTCGGGTGGCTACGACACATGGGGGAAAATGCCATGCATCGAAATGATGTCCGTCACTAATTCATGGTATTACCGGACATCCGCGACGGTTCCGTGTCTTAGATTCTACCAGGATTCACGGACGGTGGATGGTGTCAAACAATGGGCACTGTGCGGAGTTCGCGTCCGTAATGCCGCCGTTCCGCCGGGAGATGGCGGGTGCGTGACGATCTACGCACGTTTCAGGTGGGATGGCAGCACGGCTTCCCCGAACCTTCTTGTCGGAAATGGATGGAATGCCTTATACAATACGATGAACGGCCAGTCGATTTATCTTGACGGGGAGGGAAAAATCGGCGTCATCGTCTCAAACCGCATGGACTCCGCCGTGACTGCAAGCCCAAAGTTGGCGACTGGATTGTGGCACGACGTATTCGTCACTACGCACAATGAAACCATCAATGGCTCCCTTACCGCAGTTTCCGATATCTATGTCTGCACTAACAGGCCCGCCGCCAAAGTCAAACCTTCCGTGTTCCACGGCGTTCTTACGAACAGAGTCGGATGTGCAATGCACTGGACGACGGCCAACACTGCCGTGACGTTCGGAAGCTTCTTGAACAGATCCGGATGGAAGCAACTGACCGGAAGTGACACTCCACGCGCATTCCGCGGGGCAATCGCCGAGGCGATGATCTGGAATCGCGCCCTGACTGATGCCGAACGCATGGAAGTCCTGGCCGGCCGTCGCGGCGCGAAATGGCTTGTCGGCGCGGACAACGATTCGGCCGACGAATTCAACGACGGCACCAACGAAGACATCGCCATCGCCGATCCGTATTTGCCGGAGTCCATGCCGTGGAACCGCATGCGAAAGACTTTGGACGCATCGAATCCGTCGCTTTCGCTGCAGTCGCCGCTTCCCTTCGCGGAGACGAACAAGCCCGTGGTGCTTACGGTCAAGCCGATCCTTTCCGGCACCGAGTCGCCATGCCGCGCCGCGGTGTCCGTGAACGGAACCAGAGTCGAAACCATCAACCTTTCCTCCGGATACGCATCTAATCTCGTGATTCCCGGCAAATATTGGCAGCGCGACGCGAATGGCAGCGTGACTGTCGTCATCACCCGCCTCGGGACGAGCGGCACTGTCGACATCGATCAGCTTGCCCTTTCCGGCTCCTGGCAGATTTCCGAGGAAAACAATGCGTCCGGCGGGATGATAGATCAGGCGAAAGCACCCTCGTGGGCATTTGCCGGCGACGGCGAAGAATCGCACTTCACGGGTTCGATGTCTGTCGGAAACAGTTCGACCAACTACACCTTCGGCGTCTGGGTTCCGGACGGCATGGGCGAAAAGGCCGGCTGGAAGTTCTGCACGAAAACGACGGCAAACGTGAGCAATCCAGTGGACGGGCTGGACGCGCGGCACGTCGTTTACGTGAACGGCACGGCCGTCGGTTCGCACGACGGGTGGTTCGAGGAGAACGAGGCCTTCACGCTGGACATCCCGGCGGGCGTTCTCCACGACGGCATGAACTACGTGCAATGGGTGCAGACCCTGCCCACGCGCGAGGCCCAGCAGGCGGTAGACGGCAGGCCCGGCGTCTTCCAGTATTACGATTACTGGGGCATGACGCTCGTTCCGCCGGCGAGTCCGTTCACACTGATCGTGCGATAGCCTGAAGAGCGGGGCGTTTTGATGCGAAGAGCGGCGGCGCTGGCGATTGCGGTTTGTTTCATAGGAGGTGCGGCTTTCGGCGCCATGCCTGGGAGCGCGGGCTTCCAGCCCGCGAATGCGGCGCG
>DJYI01000047.1 GCA_002448475.1 Verrucomicrobia bacterium UBA6982 | reverse complement strand
CGTCCTTCAGTCCCTTCCGTCCCTTTTCTTTCAATCTTTCAACTTTTCAACCTTTCAACCGGCGTAAGCCGTCGCTGCGCCTCTACGGGAGGAAACAAACTTCGCGGACGTTGCGGACTTTGCGCGAGGGATTGGGAAGACAACTGTAAACGTGGAGGGGAGTGGACACAGGTGCGCAGGGACACTGAGTCACAGGGACAGCCGAACGCCGATTGGCCGAATGCTCCGCCACATTGCGGCTCGCCGGGACGGCTCGCCTAACCACGCTTTGGCGTCACTTCCGTTCCCAGGATGGGGGCGTGTCCGGAACGACGGTGACGCCGGCCGGCCAGGCGTTGTCCTTGTCGATGATGGATATTCTCTTCGGCGAGGGATTGGCGTCCTTCACGTGAGTCAGCACAGTCTTGGCGTCACCTTTCCACTCCGTCCGGCGGAAGAGGATCGCGCCAGGGCGGGCGTCCGGATTTTTGCCTGGATCGGAGTTTGGCGGAAGCGCGATGCGACGCAGGTCCTTGATGTCCACGAGCGATTGTCCGCCAGAGACCGCGCAGCCGTCGAAGGCGATTTTGCCGACGGAGTAAACGCCCAGACGCAGAAAGGCCGCGTCGTCCCTTGTCCGGATCGCGCAGTTCCTGAACAGCAGGTCGGATGGCGGTTCCCACCAGTTTCCCTCCAGAACCGTGGCATCGAAGGCGCAGCCGGAGAACCGGAGGTTTGCATCGCGGAGCCCGAAGAGCGAGCAATCGGTGAACTCGCAGTCCTTGGCTGAGAAGCGGCCGCCGTTGAATCCGTTAAGCTTCGTGCGGAAGAACCGGCAGCGCTCCCAGTCGTTTGTGAGGCGGAAGCGGTTGAAGGCGCAGTCCGTCGCTGTGACGTCATGCCATCGCCCGCCTGGCTGCGGTAGCCAGTTGCTCGTATCGGTGCAGTTCTCGAACGAGCAGGCGGTCGCGTTGGCGATGGCTACGCCCATATTGCGGAAGCTCGAGTTCACCACGCGCCCGGCCGGGCCGACGTCGATGGCGAAGGAATTGTCCCCTTCGTCGAGGTCAAGACCGGAAAGCACGTAGTCCCATGAGTCGGTGCGTCTGTCGTTCACGCCGAGGTGGACGCCTTTGGCGTAGGCGTTGCCGTCGAAGCGCCCGTAGCCTGAATTGAGGCGGGAGTCGCAGCGGTAGGTGGCGGTGCCGATGCGATTGCCCCTCACGCACGGGGAGTGTGTGCGGCCCCAGAGATAGATGTCGCCATCGTTGCCTTCCATGACAAAGTTGTGGCCGGCGCACGTGAGGATCGAGTTGTTGCGCGGATTGTCGCGGAAGACGTTGTTCAGGAAATAGACGTCCTGCATCTGGTCCCAGCCGTCCTCCGCGTCGAACGCGCAGCAGGCCGCGCTCTCGCCGGACGCGGTGAAGAGATTGCCCTCGAAGAGCATGTTCTTCATTGCGGAGGCAGCGTGTCCGACGCACCGGCAGCGGTCGAACGTGCAGTTCCTCACCGCGCAGTTGACGGGATAACGAAACGCCGTGACGACGAGCCCCGCCTTGTCCGCCGCCTCGGCGCTCTCCTCCTCGACCGAGACGCGCAGGAACGCGGCCCCCTCTGGAATCCACATCTCGCGATACTGCCACGCCATCTCGGCGGAAATGAAGCGCTTTTCGGAGTCATACCAGGCGACCGTCATCTGCCAGGAGCGAGTGAGACGTCCCTGGTAACCAAGATGCTTTGATATCTGCAACCGTCGGCGTCCCTTCGCGAGAACCGGCGCAAGGTCCTTGAAGTCGGTCGTGAAGCGCCAAGAGTCAGACGCATCTACCTTGCCGGTTTTCGGGTCGAGCCCGCCGGGCGCGAACGCCGGCAGCCGTTCGAAGAAGAACGAGAGCCAGCCCTTGGCGTCCTTGGCGATGCCGTTCTGCCCGCCGTAGCCCGTGATGTCGCGGATCGCCACGCCCTCGACGGAGCAATACCAGCTGTCGCCGCCGATGTAGAAGCCGGTCGGCCATTCGGAGTTGTTCGGCGAACCCGCGTAGTCGTGTTCCCAGTAGTCACCCTCGATCGTGCCACCTACGAGATGCGCGTCCGTCGCACTCGCAAATCTCACCATCACCGAGCCGGAGCCGGTAAAGCCGTTCTGCTTGAGAACGGCCCCGCCGAGGTCGAGCGTCATCCAGTCGGGGATTTCGACGGAATTGGTCCATGAAATGCGATACGTGCCCGGCAGGAGAACGACCTTGCGGAAGCCTGCCTGCGCCTTTTCGTCGAGGAGCCGCTGGAGCCCCGCCGCCGTCCGCGCGGCGTTAGACTCGACCGCGGCCCTGTCGTAGCCTTCGTCGTAGATGACCGTGGCTTTCTTGAATGCCGCGACCGGAACCTTCCCGGTAACGGGATCGAGCGGCACCTCCACGGTGTAGCCCGGCGCATCGGCGCGCTTCTCCTTCACGACCTTCCGGACGTCGTTCGTCGCCACGTGGACGATCCGTTCGACGTCGCCGTCGTTGCAGATGCCGTATGCCGCGAGGTCCGCCTCGGTCATGCGGTAGATTTCGTTCTCCGGAATCGAGAGGGCGGCCGGTTCCACCACGCGGAAGTCGTGTATGACACGGTGCGACTCGCGCCCTTGCGCATCGACCGCCCAGACGCGCATCTCGTATTCGCCCGCTGGGAGCGCTCCGATGTCGAACTCCGCGTCGCCACTCGGAATTCCCAGCAGCTGCGCCATCCGCAACGCCTCTCCCTTGCGGCGATATTCCAGAAATGCCGTGAAGCGGTGCGAGTCGTCAATAAATCTGATCTTCGAAGACTCGAAGTCCGTCACGAAAAAGCCGATCTTCACGCGCTCATCCGTCGTGACCGTCGGCTTCACGTAGTAGGTCGAAACGAACGGATACCGCAGCGCCTCGGGCGGCTGGTAGCTGCCGTCCCCTGGCATCTGATCCTTCAGGACCGAGGGATCCGTGAGATAGCCCGGCAGGACCGGCGCGCCGCCGGCGAGCCGCGCGGCAGCGAGAATGGCGAGG
This sequence comes from Verrucomicrobia bacterium UBA6982, assembly GCA_002448475.1. GTDB lineage: Bacteria > Verrucomicrobiota > Kiritimatiellia > RFP12 > UBA3636 > UBA3636. Next base: position 286 of record DJYI01000047.1, on the reverse strand, counting down.
AGGATCGAGGGGCGTGTCGGCATCGTTCGGATGTGGAAGAGGGAACCCAAGACTAGCACAACACGGATTCTTGCACGTCGTGGGATTGTTGAAAACCCTCCATTCGGAGGGGCCAGAAGCGGAGGCGAGGCTCCGTTTCCGGCCTCGAAAATGCCTGAAGCGGCGCCCGCGACGGCTCGCCCCACCCGATAGCGGCGAGGATGTGGCGACAACGCCCTCGAGGATGTGGCGACAACGCCCTCGTCGTCGCACTTCGCGGGCTGGAAGCCCGCGCTCCCAGGGCGTG
>DJYI01000052.1:33775-36046 GCA_002448475.1 Verrucomicrobia bacterium UBA6982 | reverse complement strand
ATGGACAGTTTCTGGTCGCGCCCGGCTCGAAATTCGCGCTTGACTCCGATCCGCGCGGCGTGCCATACTTGCGCCCGTCCGCCCTTCCGGCGGACGAACCGCCTGGCGGGCGTGCGCCCGCACCGGCCCTTTCCCTTCCAACCCCCTTTTTCCGATATGCTCCATCCTTCCGCCCCATTCTCCGCGCCCCCGTCGTCGGGCCGCGCGCCGAAGCGAAGGTCGAGCCCCGGGTAGCCCCCGGCGCGCCCCCGGCCCAAGAGGCGCCGGACGCCAGCCTTCCGATTGATCCAAACCGTTCTGCGGCACATTGCCGGCCCCCCAAGGGCCGCGGTGTGCCCTCTGCGCGCCGCCCGTTGCGGCCACGGCGGGAACGGTTTGCGATCCCAATCCAACCCCAGATCCCGCGCCCGGGCGGCATCCCGGGCCCCTTCCATCATGGAAAACCGTCTCGCCCCCTATCCCGACTACATCCCCTTCCACGCCGGCGTTCAGGCCATCGTCGAGGAAGACTCCCCGTTTCTTCGCGAGAAGCGGTCGGAGTTCCTGCTCAACGCCGTCCTCAACTTCCCGCGGACGATGCCCAAAAAGGCATTCTTCTCGGACCTCGCCGCGCTGATCCCCGACGCCGAGGCGGCCTGCGAAATCTGCGCCGGCGCCTTCGCCGCGGAGGGGCGCGACGCGCACGGCCGCCTTCCGCGCCAGACCTGCTTCGACCTCCCGGACGAGGACGATTTCGACGAGGAGCGGTGGGAGGCGCAGGAGACGGAGAGCAGAAGGTGCGCGGGCCCCTTCGACAACGGCACGGACATCGCGGTCGGGCTCAAGACCGTCTGGGAGAATTACCGCGGCCTCGGCTCGCTGCGCTGCGCCCTGATGGACGCCGTCCGGCAGAACCTCGAGTCGATTCGCGCCCGCCAGGAGGGGCGGGACGCCGTGCGGGAGCGCTTCGAGGGGCTCCGGCGCATGGCCGGACTGACCCGGGTCGAGTTCGACCTGCTCGTCTACGTGTTCCTGCACCGCGAGGGGCACTGCGACTGGTCCCGCTTCGTCGACGGCGACGAGGTCGCCCGCAACGTGCAGCAGACGATGGTCTACTGCAAGGTCGCCGCCGCCTGCCTCGGCACCCGAAACGAGCGGATCCGCCGCGCGCTGGCGCCCGACGGGCCCCTCGTGCGCTACGGATGGGTCGACCCCCGGCACTGCGAACTCGGGTGCGGCGTGTCGCTCTACCTCGGGGGGCTCTCCGACACGCCCGCGGAGAACTTCTTCTACCATCCGCTGGACGCCCGGCCGCTCCCCTGGGAGTACTTCGACGAAAAGACCCGCGAGCTCGGCGCATGCGCCGAGGAGCTCGTCCGCGCGCGCCGCGGAAAGGGCGGCGTGAACCTCCTCCTGCACGGCGCCCCCGGCACGGGCAAGACATCCTTCGCCCTCGCCTTCGCGCGCCGTCTCGGCATGAAGGCCTACGGCATCTCCTTCGGTGCCTCGTCCGGCCGTACCGTCGAGCCGGTCGGCGACGAGGTCTCGCAGGCCTCGTTCCGCTTCGGCGCGCTCGACGTGGCCGACCGCAACTGCCGTCCCGGGCGCGACCTGATCGTCGTCGACGAGGCCGACACCCTGCTCTCGCGCGCCGGCACGAACCGCCTCAACGACGCCCTCGACGGCTCGCGCTGCGTCCGCCTCTGGATCACCAACCTCGACCCCTCCGACCTGCCCGACTCGAACCTGCGCCGCTTCGACCTGGCGCTGCCCTTCGAACCGCTCGGCCCCCGCCAGCGCGCCATGATCTGGCGCAACAGCCTCGCGCGCAACCGCATCGGCGACCTCCTCGGCGATGACGCCGTCGAGGACTTCGCCGAGCGCTACCCCGTGAGCGCCGGCGGCATCAGCCGCGTCTGCGACAACCTCGCCGCGATGCGCCGCCGCCCCTCCGCCCGGCGCCGCGCGGCGGCGGCGAGGCGCACGGACGGCGCCCCCGTCGCGCAGTCCGCGTCCGCCGGCCTCGCGGACGCCGTCGCCCTCGCCCGGACGCTCGTCGAGAACCACGCGCGGCTGCTCGACGTCCCCTTCAGCCGGGCGGACGCCGCGGACGCGGTCTCGCGCGGCTACGTGCTCGACGGCCTCTCCATCCGCGGCGCCGTGCCCCTGCCAGACATCCTCGCCGCCGCCCGCCGCCACCTGGAGCGGCTCGAGGCGGGGGACCGGGGCGACGCGGCCGCGGGTCTGGACGCGCCGCGCTTCAACCTGCTGCTCTCCGGGCCTCCCGGATGC
>DJYI01000052.1:33479-33699 GCA_002448475.1 Verrucomicrobia bacterium UBA6982 | reverse complement strand
GGAGTTCGTCCGCTACCTCGGCGAACGGCTTGGGCGCGAGGTCCGCTCGCTCGGCGCAAGCGACCTGCTCGGCAGCCTCCTCGGCGAGACGGAGCAGCGCATCCGCAGGGCCTTCGAGAACGCCGCGCGCGACGGCGCGGTGCTCTTCTTCGACGAAATCGACTCGGTCCTGCGCACCCGAGAGGGCGCGGTGCGGTCGTGGGAGGTCTCGCAGGTCAAC
>DJYI01000052.1:32998-33397 GCA_002448475.1 Verrucomicrobia bacterium UBA6982 | reverse complement strand
GGGCTTCCGCGGCATCTTCGTCGCGGCCACGAACTACCTCGTCTCGCTCGATCCGGCGGTGCTCCGCCGCTTCACCTTCAAACTCGCCTTCGGGTATCTCGACCGCGCCGGCAAGCGCACCTTCTTCGAGCGCTTCTTCCGGACGCCGCTCACGCCCGCCGAGGAAGAGGAGCTGGACGCCATCCCGCGCCTCTGCCCGGGCGACTTCCGCACCGTCCGCCAGAGCCTCTGGTACCTGCCCGGCGGCGCCGACAACGCCCGCCGCCTGGCCGCCCTCCGCGAGGAGAGCGCCCAGAAGGAGCGCCTCGGCGCCGCCTCCTTCGACGGCCCCGAACGCCGTCCGGTGGGTTTCTAGCGCGCGGACTACAGGCCCAGCAGCGACCGGACGATGCGGGGCGG
>DJYI01000052.1:0-32926 GCA_002448475.1 Verrucomicrobia bacterium UBA6982 | reverse complement strand
GCGGCCCGAGCCGCCGCCGTCCCCGCGAATCCGCGCGCCAACCGTAAGATTCGGCGCTTCTCGCCGGAATCGCCTACGGAGCGGCCTTCCGCCGCCCCGTTCCACTGGATGCACGGCCAGAACACCAGACACCCCGCTCCTGCGGCGGCCCGCCCGGGCCGTCGCAGGGCGGATTTTGCGCTGTCGCGGTGAAAGCAAAAGCGGNNGTGGCATAGCCGCCAACGGCGGCGTTCGATGCCACGGCCGCCATTTTCCTGGCGCTCTTTGCGTTCCGTTGCATGGACAGTTTCTGGTCACACTCTCCGCCGGGGGCGTGGATCGGGTTTTCAAGAAACCGGCATCGAGTTGTTTCATGTCCGGTCGTTTTGCGTTTGAAAAATTTTTCTGTCGCGGTGAAAGCAAAAGCGGACAATTGTAGTTAGCAAAAGCGGACAGCGTTTCTGGGCATGTGGAATCCAGCGCAAGACCAATCCCAGAGCGGGCGTCAGCACTTTGGGACGCCCCCCTAGGGGGGCGCGCGCCGGTGTAGTTTGCAAAAGCGGAAAATCTGGCTATTTTCCGCTGTCCCATGAAACAGCAACTACAACACCGTTTGGGCATTGCACACGTCCGAGACGTTATGGCCGGGTTCGTCTCTGGAAAGTTCTCCCGTGATCTGGCCATGGAGGAACTCCAGATTGGCAAGACCCGCCTCTACGAACTGCGAAGCTCTTTTCTGGCCGCAAAGGCCGCCGGGAAAGCCAGCGAGTGGACGCCGGGGGTCTCTGGAGGGGATCGGGCAGAACCGTGGCCCGACGAGGTTCATCGTTTTCTTCGGCGCGTCCTATCCCCATGCGGAGCGGACAAGCGCTACTCGTACGCCTTCGCCGCAAGCGAGGCGGGGCGCCTGTTCGGACAGACGTTGGATCGCGCGCAGGTGCGGCACTGGGCGATTGAACACGGCATCAAGATCGCCGTGCCGAAGCCCAGACCGCCAGCTCACGCGCGACGATGGCAGCGCACGAACATCGGCGAACTCTGGCAGCTGGACGCGACGCCAGACCGTTTCCTCGGACAGGGCAAGCCGATGCTGCATCTGCTCAACATGCTCGATGACTGCAGCCGCATGCAGGTCGGTTGCAAGCTTTTCCGCAGGGAGTGCGTCCCCGCATATCTGGACCTGTTCCACACGGCATTCGTGCGATTCGGGATGCCTCTCCAGATCTACGTGGACAAGGCCAGCTTCTTCCGCAGCGACGACGGGCAGCTCACGCAGCTTGGCATGCGCCTGCACTTCTACGGCATTTCCTTCATTTTTGCCAACGCGCCCGAATCGAAGGGCAAGATCGAACGGCTGCACCAGGTCTGGCAGGACCGACTACCGGCGTACTGCGCACGGGAGGGCATTGACGAGTCCACACCTCTGGAAGATCTCAACGACAGGCTCGCCGAACTCGTGGACTATCGCAACGGATTCGAGAGACATCGTGAACTGGGCCGTAGCGCCCGGCAGGCATGGGACGAGGCTGTGTCCGAGGGCCGCAACAAGCTGCGAACCATCCCGAATGACGGGTGGTGGGAGTTGGTCTGGTCAGAATGGAGCAAGGCTGTGATCGGTCCGCGTGGTCGTCTCGTCGTGGACAACGTCCTCTGCACGACCGAGTGCCCCAACGGGACTAAAACCTGGGTCTGCCGACATGTCGACGGATCGCTCTCTCTGTGTCTCAACAAACCCGTACACGGAGTTCGTCCCAAGGTCGTATTCACGACCAATCCGCGCATCCTCAAATCCTGACTTTGATTCCGCTTTTGCTAACTACAAATTTTCCGCTTTTGAAAACTACGCGACAGGGCGGATTTTGCGCTTGCGCGCGCGCGACGTGTCTAGTATAATTCGCGAAACATAGAACAACCACCGGAGGCGCGTCCTCCTGCCAGGCAGATGGTTCGTCGAGGAGGCCGCCTCCACTACCCGGAAAGTACAATCAAAATGGAATTCAAGGAACGATTTCTCAACCTGATGCTGGCGTGCGCAGACATGTCGCGCGGCACGCTCTGGCGCGTCGAGGAGCCCGTCTGGATCCGCAACATCGCGAACTATGTGGACAAGGACCGGACATGCCATGTGGGACTCTCCATCCGCAAGCGGCCTGTTCGGTCGGTGGTGGACATGATCCCGATGCTGATCGGAACGAGCCGCCGCGGACCATCCGCCGCCTTTCAGGCGACCGGCTGCTTTGGCGACCGCTCCAAACGGACGACGTTCTTCCGGCTTCGTCCGTTCCAGATTCCCCTTTCGGACGCCTACGACGAAAATCGCGGCGCCATGATCAAACCGAATCCGCCGAAACATCGGCTGGATCCAGACGAACTCGTCCGGCTCGACGCCATGCTCGCTGCGAAAGGAGCCGCCTCGTGAACGACAAAAACCTGACTCCGTGGGAAACGGAAGAACAGTTGAACAAAAACGCCGCCGAATGGACGGCGTGGCTTGAATGGCAGAAAATTTGCTCCGTCCTCGGGTGTTCCGACGGCAATCGGCGAATTCTATCCCTGACCGTTTTCAAGGCATTCGAAAAGAAACTGGCGATTGTTTCCCGCGTCATCCACGACCAATGGGCGTCCGACGGAACGCTTTCTGGCCGGCGGGACGATTTCATCAATGAGTTCGACATTGGCATCGAAATCAAGGCGCGGGAAGGGGACCTCGCACGGCTTCGCATCGCTCACGGCGAAGAACCCCGTCGCGAAGAAACGCTGACAACAAGCAGTCCGAAATCCAACAGGAAGGTTGTCATCGCCCCGAAAGACTACAAAAAACTTGTGTTCAACCGCGCGTTGGAGCAACCGGACGCCCCACTTCAAGCCATTCGCGGGAAGTTGCTCGGTGAGAAAGGCATCATCAATGCCATCGTTGAACACTTTCTGCTGTACACATGCGGGCTATCGCTGGACTGGATGCGGGATCCGGTAACTGGCAAGCGCAGCATCGGGTTCTCGGTGACGTCCTTCACGGCCCTTGAAGAGAAAGGCGTCGGCAATCCATCGAAGGAAGAAGACGGAGACGCGGATTCGTCCGCGGAATCCGGGCACCTCGTCGGATTCGGCGGGCTCGAAGGCGAATTCGATCCGGAAAACGGGGATGACTCGTTTGAAACGGTCTTTTCGGACCCCCTCGACGCCTTCGTCACACCGGACAACAGAGAAACGGACGAGCGCGCGCTGGAACGGCTCCGGGAAGAAATCCGGCGGCTCTACGCCCCCAAACAGATGGCCATCATTCTCGCCGGACTGTCCGGAATGCCGATCAGTTCACCGGCATTACAGGCGTTCTGCGGCGTCGGGCATTCGGCCCTGGACAAGAAGTTCCACGCTCTCGTCACGACAGCCAGGGATCCAAAAAGCGGCAAGAAAACGATTCGGGACATTCCCGGCCTTTCGAAATTGAGGAACCAACACCTCGGCGAACTGAATTTCCGCAGCGGGCCAGTTCGCGAGGCGATTCTGGACGCCTTCCGTGAGGGCATCGGTGCCGCGCCCGGCGGCGCGGCGTTCCTTTCCGCTTTTCAGCAACAGAACGGGGAAGCCGGCCCGGACCTCCCCCTCGCACCGGCACGGCCGGAAACATGATGGTGGAAAACCGCCAGCCGATCCCGTTATGGAAAACAAAGGACCTCCTTCCATGAATCCATCAAACAACTCTCTTTCCGTCCGAAAGCACAACAGCAAGGCCTTTTTGCGGGAATTGCTAATGGACAATTTGTTGCGGTCGGCACCGGATGCCGATAAAGACGAAGACCTCCGTTTGCCTGCCGGAATCGCTCTCCCGCCTCGCTTTCCGGTTCCCGACGAACCGGTTTCGGCGGGACAGGTCCGCCTTTTGCCCCAAATCGGATTCCCGACCTATGTGGCCGTTCTGGAAGCCTGGGACGAGGCGTCTTTTCTGATTGTCCCTTTTTCCCGTTTTTCGAAGCCCGCCACCGAAGAAGAACTTGAAACCACCAGGAACGGGGGGGCCTTCATGGCAGTCCTCCAGATATGGAACGCCCGGACCGCGATGGCGGCGACGCTGCGCAAGAGTTGGCTCGTCGGAATGCTTCCGAATCGGGATGTCAAGGACGCGCTTCTCCTTTGGAAATGGTCGATTGGCGATGTGGCGGAACTGCCCGAACGCATTTCCGAACGCACAGGCGTTCCCATCTACCGCACAGACGATCCGCGCCTCGACTACCGTCGCGAGGCCATCGAGAACTTCGCCGCGTTCGACGCCGAGGACGACGCCAACGCGGAACGTGCTGAAAAATTGGTCGATTTGTTGCAAGGCAGAGACAAGTCTCCCGGAAACGGCTGGATCTCCGTTGGAGAAGAGGAACGCATCGCCGCCGCATCCGACCAGCCGAATGAGTTTCTCTTGTATCGCGTAGTCGGTAAGGGCGTTCTTCTTTCGGTCGAACGATCCCGTTCTTCAGGCGAGCTTGTTCTTTCGGTTTTGGACGAAAGTACCGAGAAGCCATCCCCGGCTCTTGACGGCTTCTTCGTTCTTGTTGATTCCGAAACGGATCCGATTATCATCCAAGGTTCCATCGCTCGAGTTCCCATTTCGTCCAAACTCGAAGGCGTCCGGCTCGTTGATCCACAGGGAGACGCCATCTCGCTCGAGAAGCTTTCCTGATCGGCCCCGCTCCTATGAATCCCCTCGGCGTCCTGTCCTTCGCAAGATCGGTGGCGGCTGCACCGTCGGTCGGCGTCTTCTTTCCCGACGAAACGGTGCTGGCCGTGCTCGAAGGCCCGGGACGGACGTCCGAATCGGAGGCCGCCACGCTTGCGGAGCTGCTCGTTCGCTTCTTCTTTCGGCGGGAAAAGGACCTCTCCATCCGAAACATCCTTGAATCCAGGCTGGGGTCTCCCCTTCTTGAGGCCTTCGCCTGCGCGGCGAATCGGCTGGAGCAGAAGCCCCGCGACTATGTTCCGGAACGGGCTCTCGAAACGGTGCTCCGCGGGGCGGCGCCCGACGTTCTCCGTTCCGCGATCCGGAAGCGCCTGCAACCCGTGCTGGAGGCCGACGGCTTCGTACCCGTGATTCTTCCGGAGTCGTGGGGAGGAGGCGCGAGGCTTCTTCCGTTCTCGTTCCGTCCCGGACAACCGTTCTCCGTCGTCGACGAAACGGGTTCCGTCGTTCCCGGGTGGACCGGACCGATGCAGAGGCTTGCGACCGTCGCGCGGAAGATGGACCGTTCCGTTCGCGTCTCGATCCGGCTTTCGGCGGTTCCGCCCTGCCGGTCTGGGGAAGCCGCACTGGACGGAGACAGTCATCTACTGCCCGTCCTGATGGCCTGGTGGAGGAAAACGAACGAACTTCCCCCCTACAACGTCTTCCGTTTCTTCGCGACAGGCTCCATCGACGATTTGGGCCGGCTCCGGCCCGTGGACTGGCGTCCGAAGTTCGAGGCCGTTCGGAATCGCGTTCCGGGCGGCGAACTTCTCGTTCCGGTCGACGCCCGCGCCGAGCCCGGCCTTCTTCCCATCCGGCCGGGGCAGCCAGCCGTCGAGGCCCTGGACGCGGAAATCCGTCCGCTGGCCGAAGAGCGATTCGCCGCCGACTGGCAGTATGCCGTCCGCCGAATGGGAGGCAGTGGGCTCGCCATCGAAATCGGCATCCGCCGATATGGTCGCTGGGACTCCGCCATCGCCCGGCTCAAGGGACTTCTCCCCCGACTTTCGGAGGCGGACGATCCTGACAAGCGGGCCGCGCTCCTGATGCTTCTCGGCGAGGCCTGCTGCCATGCCGGACGAACCGAAGAGGCGCTCGACTACAACCGCAGGGCACGGGACCTTGCGTCGCGTCTGGACGGCTTCGCCGCCCAGATGATCCGGCTCGACATCGAGCAGATCGTATCCCTGAACGACCGGGAGGACTTCGGAAGCATTCCGGAACTGGCAAACGATCTCTCGTCCCGACTTGAAGCGCCGGGCGACTCCATCGACTCGATGGTCCTTGACGATCTTCGGATGCGGTTCCACGGAACGATGGGCCAGGCCCACGCCTATGGGTTCCTTGCCCGCGTTCCGGCGTTTTCGAAGGAGGCTTCGCTGGACCATTTCCAGAAGGCCGTCGCCCTCGCGAAGCGCTGCCGCGAGCGAGCCATCGGGGCCTCGTCGAACCCCGAAGCCGATCCGACCGTCGCCGAACGTACGGCGGAGGTCTGCCACGACGTCAACTATGTCCATCTGTGGCATGCGTTGTTCCGCCCCGAGGAAACGAGGGATGCCTGGGACGAAGCGGTCAACTGGCGCCAACGGCTTCCGGACGGCGGCGGAGAGGCGGCAAAGAACCGGAGCCATCTGGTCCGGCAGCAGGGGCTCGCTGAGTATCGCAGGCTGCTGGAGGAGCCCGGTTCGCCGCCGCGACTCGATGGTTCGGCGGACGAGGACGACTTCCGGTCCCTCATTGAGGATGACAAGGCCGAGTTCTGGCTTCGCGCGACTACGGAGAAATACCTTGGCGCCATTCTCGCTGCCCGCGGCCGCCGCGCCGAGGCGTTGGACCTCTTCCGGGAGGCCGACCGGCGCATCCGCGATAACCCGTGGCACAGTCCCGTCCTCAACACGATCCGCCTCTCGATTCTCGCGGAGGCGTTCCGCAGTCTCCGGAACGCGCCCGAACAACCCTTCTGTTCCGCCGCAGCTTCCTTCCGCGACGAAGCGCTCCGTCTCTGCTCCGACCTCGACCGTTCCGCCACCTGGCGAGCCTGGCTCGAATCCCCCGACTCCACCCCCTTCCCCGGCCTTTCCTACTGGTACTGATATTCCACTTCGTAACGGACGAACGAAAAATGATGAACGACGACAACGCCCCCCAAGACTTTTCCGGTTTCGATTTGACCAAGCGGATGCTTCTTCCGCCGATGCCCAACTTTCATAATCTGTTGGACAACTTAACGTTCAACCATAGGGAGAACGCCTTGGTCGAGTTCAAGGCTTCACATCGTCCCCGACCGGGGGATGTTTCTTCGAAGGATGCGTGTCGCTGGAATGTCGTCAAGGCCGTGGTGGCCATGGCCAACTCGGTCGGCGGATGCATTTTGCTGGGGGTGGATGACGACGGCAATCCCGTCTCGCCGGAATGCGGATGCTATCCGGACGGCGTTTGGAAGCGTCGGGACGAAGGACACCAGCTCAGGGCGCCGTTGATCACCGAGTTGTTCAAGAACCGTTACGACTTCCGTGATGAAGATACGGGAAAGTCTGTTCGTATCGAAGACACGAGCCTGGAGCGGAACTTGAAGAAGATTTGTCCGCCGGAATGCTTTTTACCGTGTTACGACAATGCGGGAAGCCGGGTCATGGCGATCCTCGTGACGCCGGTTCCTCCGGGAGAGCAGCCCATTCTTGTCCGGAAAACTCAGTTCGCAGAAGCACCCGGACATTGCATCGAAGAATCTGTTTGCTTTTTCAGGGACGAGGTGGCGGCAACCACCGAGAGCATTGTTGTCCAACGCCTCGAGTGGGTCCAGCAGCCTAATACAAGGCCCGACAAGAAACGAACGGACGATGGCACCGGGGATAGCCAGCTTCGCGCGTTCTCGTCGTCGCGCAGGCCGTATCGGCGGGAACTCTGGGAAATCTACAAGCTGGGAAAACTTCCGCCTTTTGCCTTGATTCCCGACGTCAACCATGGATTCGTGGGAAGAAAGAAAGAACTCGGCGACCTACGCAGGTTGCTGTTGTCCGACGAACACTCCGTCATCGTCCACGGCGAAGGGGGAAGCGGAAAAACCGAACTTGCGATCAAGTTCGCCCACGATTGCATCGCAGCGTTTTCCGGTGGTGTCGTGTTCCTCAACGCCGAGCGGATCTCGTCATGGCGGGATGTCATGATCGCTCTTTTCGAGGAATCGCCATCAGACTTGCAGGGAATCAAATCCTCTTGGAAAATCGACTGGAAATCCGGAGACAAGGACGAGAGTGCCGATACAAGGGAACATAGGTTGAATGACAATGCGGACAGGGCCCTGATCGCGCTGGGCGAGACTGCGTCCAATCGGAAGATTCTCTTGATTCTGGACAATGTTGACGGACGGAACTGCCGATTCCTGACCGAAGCCGAAATCAATGCCGCCTTCGGACGAAGAGGCCGGGGTTGTCCCCAATTGAGGATTCTGGCAACTGCGCGCGGCGTGGACGAACTGCGGCTCGGAACGAATGCCAGAGTCGCCCTCTATCCGGAAAGAAGGGACGAGCCTCTGCCGCTTCTCGATCCTGAGTCCGCGAGGACGCTTCTGCTGGGGCTTCGCGAAAACGTTTCCGACGAGGACAAACGATTGGCGGATGACATCTCCGGAGTTCTGGAGTATCACCCGTGGAGTCTCGAAATCGCGTCAGGCCAGTTGGCGGATCCCGCTCTTTCATTACGGGCTTTCCTCCGCAGAATCCACGAGGATGTCCTTCGGAACGAGTCGGACGCCCGAACTGTTCGGAACAACCCGGAGAACCACGCCGCCTTGCTGAAACCGACTCTGGATTTGCTGCAAGACGACGAGCGCCGTCTCGCTCGGATCGTCTCGATGTTCCCCGCCGATAACGTCGAGTTGTTTGTGCTCCGACGGATTTGGACAGATTTTATGGAGATCCCAGCCGAGTTCGACGACAGAGATTCGTTCCGCGTCGCCATCGAACGACTGGCCCGGTTCCATGTCGTTTCCATCGACCGGATGAACGAAACCGCCCGCATGCACCGCTTCACGCAAAGAGTGCTTCAAGAGGACATGGGAGCGGAGAAACAGACCGAGGCGGACAAAATCAGCGACTTTCTTGCCGCATGGCTCGGTTTTACGCCGTTCGGCCATGATCGTCTTCGTCAGTTTGCCGAAAACAGCATCCTTGGGCAGAGTCTTCTTAAAGAGGTTGAGGCGCTTCGAAAGGCCAATGATGTACGAGCAAGAGGGATGATACAATTATGTCAACAGGATCCCGAATCAGCCCGCATCCAATCTCGGCTCTACTATCCGACAGATGATGCACCACCTCTCGAACTGGCTCAGTTCCTGGAAAATGATGAGAATCTGGTTTTTGGCCGCGACTACAAGGTCAGAAATGAGGCTTTCGATCACGTTTTTCTAAAAGGGATAGAGCAGGTTTTCAATCATCTTAAAACCAAGTTTCGGCGTCCGCATTGGTGCTATGCTTATCAGAATCGCGGCTGCGGTCGATATTTGGATGCTATGCTTGGTCCGAAAAGCGGCTACTGGAACTTCTTTGACTACCTGATTGCAGTTTCCAATGGCTCTTATTCTCACAAGTATTCTCTTCCCCGCGGAACCCTGACTCCGTGCGAGTGGTTCGCAGCTGGTCGAATCGGCTCCTCGAGCATCGTTTTTGAACGATTGGGCGAGGAGGTCGGAAATGACCCTGGCTATCTATCCGATTGGACCAGTACCGATTTTTCCAAACTGACAGGACAGAACTGGATGCGGTTTCTTGTCGGAATAGAAACGCCCGAGGCGTTGGAAAGGACCATTGTTCCCATTGATTGGAACAAGTTGGGGCCGGAAGAATGGCTCTGGCTGTTGAATTCAAATTCCAAATGGGAGCCAGCCTTTTCGGACAAATTTGGTTGGAATCGGTTGGTTCGTGAACTGTGCAAGACTGAGAGACAGGATGGACTTATCCACTTTCTGAACTATCATCTGGAAGACTACGGCGACAAGTTCGATTGGGCGAATCTTCCCGTTCCAACATCTGCACAATGCGCAGGGGGGTCGGATTGGAGCGGTGAATGGGCGGATGTCTTGTCTGCTCATCCTGAACTTTCCGACAGAATCACTCCGCAGCACTTGGGAGTGTCGTTCTGGGTGATTTACAGCGGTTATAATCCCAATCTAATCAAGGACCTTCGGGAAGTTCGTCACCCAGAATGGCGTCCGGAAATCGAGAAGATATTGAAACTCGCCTTGCCCGAATCTGACAACCAGTAAGAAACACATCATCGGAGGCTGATATGCCTGTTTTCAAACTACATTCGACTTCATTCACCATCGAGGGCTCGGAAGGAGAGTCCCCGTCTTCCATCATGAAACAGGCGGGGCTCATCCTTTACGAATGGACCAAAATGAAAGAGATTCGGCTGCGACATTTCACCGAATCAAAGATACCCCAAACGTTTCCCAAACCTGAGCAGTTTCTTAAACGATCGTCGTATGCCTTCCATGAACAGAACTCAACCCCGGCCTCTTTGTTCGACTCTGTTTCAGGGGTTCTGTCGGATCAAAGGTTTGCACAAGGCTTCCGCTACAAGCATGAGGATCAAGAAAATCAGGGAACGGTTACTCTGGAAGCAGTATTCGTTTCAACTGCTGACAACGCCGTCATTTGTTCTTCTTCGCTTTTTTTCGAAGGAGACCGTCTCCCTGGCTACAACACACCTCCAGGCTATCTTCTCTCTTTGTGGCGGCTGGGTAGTCGGACTTACAACACCAAAAGCTGTTCTCCTCGATGCCGAGATATAATCCAACTCGGTTTGTCGCATATCGGCGAAACGGAGGATATTCAGTGTGTCGAGCACGGGCTCCTTTCGAGTTTTCTTGCAGACAGGGAACGGAAAATAATCTCGGTCTCGATTCCAGAACGAGATTTCACCGAATCGAATCCGAAAGCAAAGTCCATAATTCGGACAATTGCCGGACATCTCATCGGTAGCGTTGAATTCTTCTTCTTGCCCGGTAGTTATGCACAAGTTCTCGTTCATGAACCCGGTAAAGTGTATACACAAGGCCGCAGAATCCTGTTTTCTCAAGTCAATTGGTCTCGGCTCGAGAACGAGTTGCGCAAACAATCCCGGAAACTTGGACTTCCGCCAGTTGAGGATGGTGCGATTCCCTTTTCCGACCTTTCGAAGTCGCTGGAACCAGTGTCCTCGGCGACATCCGCGGCGGAGTCTTCACCCGACTCACTCCCGAAGCGTGATTATATTTCCAATGACGAGTCTGGTCCACGGCCTAATCTAGAGACAATGTCTTCTTTCGCGGACCGGCTGAAGATGACCATTTCGGAGTTGGTCACGAAACTTGATTCGTGGAACGCCACAACGGAGAACGAACCATGAATCTCTGGATAACGGACTCGCTCAGAAGAGATGCCGAAGACTTTGGGGTATGGGCCGTGCCCACACAATCAGACTCGTCCGCCAAGGGGAATCTGACCACTCAGTCGGACTCGTCGCGTAAATCGGATCCAACCATCCGATCGGTTCTGGATGCGCTTTTTGAGGTAAAAGACAAAAAAGAGGATTGGCGGCAGCTCCTTCGTTCTCGACAAGCGTCCCCGATGAATAGCCATCCCGGGCTCTGGCATTTCCGGGTCAATGATGTGACAAGCGGCGGGCGGGTGTTTTATTGTCCGGTCGATGGAAGATTGCTATCGATTCACAAAACCAGGGCGCCGGCCATGGAAAAGGGTGACTGGCTTCTTGTCGGCTTCCTTCCCGGAAACAAGCATGTCGGCGGGCGTCTCAGCGGAGAACGGAACAGCTATGCATGCCGGCGTTTTATCAAGGCCGCCTTTTCTCCCGACTTGGACTTTGAGCTGCATCGACCGGTGAATGTGCGAATCGAACAACGATCGGCGGCGGATTACAACCGGAAGAAAGAGATCAATGCTAATTTCGTTCGAATGGCTGGGCGGTATCCGCTCCCTCCCTACAACGAGTTTTTGGACTATCTGAAAGACATCAAGGATGCCGGTCAATTGCGGCCGGGAGAAGAACAATACGATTGCCTCAGGGAGTGGGAGGATAAAAACGACAATCGTAAGCAATGCCACATTGCCTCTCTCGTTCCCATGTTTATGTTGGGCTTTGCGGGCAGCGGAAAAACGCAACTCGTCGCAACGATGCTGGTGCGGCTTCATCAGGACGAAGAAGCCGAACGGGTCCGTCCGAGCGCCTACTTCGTTCTTTCGGACCCCCTGCGTGCGCAGACAGAAGACCTGACCTGTCGTCTAGCCGCTACTTTTCTCAAAGATTTTTCTTACTTTGCGCCGAAAGCAGACGCGCAACAGGCCGTCCGAAACGCATGGAACGATGCCTTGAAACGGTTTAATGAAGAAACGAATACGGCACTTGAAAATTTCGACGAGAAAATCGAGAAGAAGTGGTTGGACGACCGGTTCCGGGAATCGTTGACGGAAGCGTTTTCGAAAACCCCGTGGGGCGGCCCCGTCTTCGAGAAGCTGTCAGTTCCAAAACGGCTTTTGTCTGTCGATGCGTCCTTTTTCAACGCTAATCGGTATTTTCATGAAACAACACGGAAAGGCGTTCCGTTTCGCCGATTTGACAAAATCCGGCTTCCGCATGATCCGACACTGGACGATTTCAATGACTTGATTCGTCCGAAGGATGAGAACGACGAGTTCAGACCGACATTTGTCGATCTGCCATTGTTTGAAGCTTGGTTCGATTTATGGCGGAAACGGCCGGGCAACCAGGCGCGAGCGAAAGATTTCGACGCGGTATCCGTGTGGACCGAAATCAGGGGGCTGATCAAAGGTTTTCTTGGAACGGCAGTCAGTGTGGACGAATCTCGTGTTTGCCATTGGGGAAACATGGTCTTGGAATCGAAGAATTTCCCTATTGGAACAGCGGAAGGAAGACGGTTTCTTCTGGACCGGGGACTGGCCGAGGAAATCACGGAGGGCGCGAAAACCTATTTCGTTTTAAAATCGCACCAGACCGACTGGTCGGATTCGGACCGACTGGCCGCATCCGAGAAATATCGGGATGGTTCCGATTCAGTTCTCCGCGCCGCCAAAAATATCTATGAATTGGCAGGCTTTTCTTCTCCGCGCCCCATCTTCATGGACGAGCGGAAAACAGGTCTTTCCCTTGTTGAGTATTTGCGGTTGCCCCAAGACGTGTCTCTATGGGGCGAACAAGATCGAAGATGTATCTACGAAATCTACAAAGCGTACGAAGAAATGCGGAGGAATTCTCAACTGCAGGACGAGAACGATCTTGCGAGAGCGGCTGCGGTTTCGGCACTTAATCTGCGGGAAGACCAGCTCCCGTTCGACTCCGTGTTCGTGGATGAATGCCAAGACTACACAGAGATGCAACTTTTGGCCATGACTCTGCTTTCCGGGTGTCGGATTGTTCTTGCTGGCGACCGCCACCAAATCATCAATCCGACATATTTCTCCCCGGGGCGTGTCCGTGCGATTCTGAGGGCGGTTCACGGGTTTCGAAGCCGGACGCAGTTTGAACTATTTGATGCGTCTTCCAAGTTGCGAACAAATTACAGAAGCTCTGTTCCCGTCGTTTCGCTGGCTAACGAAATCAAAAACAAACGGAAGCAGTGCCTGCCCAGTCTGAACATTGAAGCCGAACAGCCAGAGATTGGGATTAACGAAGGAAAGCCGGTCCGTTTCCTCTATCCAGAAACTGTTTCCTTGAAACAATATTTCGATGCCATATCCCGCGACGCCCACACGAGCTTTGTCGTGTCGGGCGAACGCCGGAACGGCGGACACGGGTTGCTTGATCTTGTTTCTGAGGACCGGAAGGAACGGTTGGCGGCAAAAACATATACCATCCAGCAATGCAAGGGGTTGGAAGACGAGAAGATTGTCTGCTTCAACCTGTTCTCGGACGACCGCAAATCATGGGAAAAGGTTGCGACGGGCCGAATCGCCCCATCCGATTGGCGCAGGTGCCGCCACGCATTCAATGTCCTGTACGTTGCCGTCACCAGAGCACAGAAGGAGCTCGTTCTGGTGGAAGAGGACCCGAACGCCTTTCGCACATTGGCTGGCTGGTTGAATCAGAACGGCCGTCCTATTTCGGATTCCGATATGAATGATGTCCAACAAGACGCACTTGCTTCGTTCCGAAGAGCCAAAGCTATTTTTGCGGACTGGGGCAAAAGTGAGAGTCCGGATGTTGAATTAACCCGCGCATTGCACCTTTTCGAAGAAGCGGACGAATCCCGGAAACAAGATCCGGGTTGTCTTGTTTCTTCGGAAGAGATTGCGCAGTATATCGCCAGATGTAAGGCCGCACAGGAAATCCGGAAAGGGAATCAGGAAAATGCTGCTTTGCTGCTGGCGGCCGCCAATCTTTCGAACGAGATTGAGGAAACCGATTCCGTCGTCGCCACATTCCTCAAGAACGGTTCGTTCGCGGGATTCGACGAACGGCAGGCAAGGATGATTGCTGAGAGGATGAAAACGACGGCGGAAGGACGGACTGCGCTTGACAAAGCATACCGGAAAGATGTCGGACGCATGATTGCAACAGTAAAAGACATTACGGGTCTTTTACATGACAATGCATAGGACATTTTCATCAACCCCACAACGAAACCAACCATGAGCGAACAAACATCAGAAGACCAAACAACCAAAAAGGGCGGAGAGGAATCAACGGAGCCCTATTCTCCACGGCGGTCGGGAGGGAAGTCTTCCGATGCGGCTAAAGAAGAAAAACTCGGTCAATCTGCTGACAACGAGCGGCCTGCCATCGCCGAAACTGATGTCAGGAGAATCGTGACAGAAGTTTTGGGCAACCCGCCCGACGCCTTCTGTGAAAAAGTGCGAAGCATCGTAGTCAATGCCAATTCCGTTCCGTTCGAACAACTCAAAAAGAAACTGAACGAGACCTTGAGAAAACTTGAACCTTCCACCAAGGACTTGTCCGACTTGGTGAAGGCCAGGGGCGATGATTTGAAGGAGTCTTTGGCCGTTGTTCAGGAAAAAGTAATTGGAATCGCCAATTATTTAGAATCGGACAATGGGGACGAAGCTGCGAACGATGAATCTGGAAATGACCTGGAGAATGCAGCCGGCAAACTCGTGGATTTGTCGAAATCGTTGACCAAGCTATCGAATGGCGTCATTGATTTCCTCGATCGAAGCGAAGGCCTCGCAAGGCAATTGGAGGACACCCCCAAACAGCTTGAGCAGTTGTCTTCGTCCATCGATAACAGCTCGTCCCGATTGAAATCCTTTGTTGACGATCTTTCCAATCCAGAGGGGCAAATTGGGCAATTCGCAAACAATGTCAATCGACTTGGAGAAAGAATTGAACAATCTCTTTCCAGCGTGGACGAAGCCGTAAAACAGGCCGAAGGAACTCTTTTTGCAAAACAGGATGATCTTGAAAAACTGATTCGCCAGCTTTCCGACGGTCTGGACACGCCGCGGATGATTCGCGATGAAGTTGTTCCGAAGCTCGGTTCCTTCTTCGACAGCGTGGCCGCTTCTGTCAAGGGACTGTCCGGCCGGATTGAAGGGCTCAAGGAGCAGATGGATCGAGTCAGAGATGTTTCCAAGTTCCAAGAAAAAGCATTGCTCGCAATTCGGTTCGGAGAGGTCTGCAAACGACTTGAGGAGGAGTTCGACAAGTCCCTCGGTCAGATCGATCCTCCTTCGCTCTAAACAGGGAACACGGATGGAAATTGACAACCCGGAGCAACTGGGAGCCCCATCCTACCGCCTCATCCGTGCCAATACCATTCCGCTGATCCTATCCTTGAGCGCATGGTAATCCTCGGGCTTCACCACAATGACTTCATCAAAGTCAAAGGGAATGACGGGAGTTCGAAGTCGGATGAGTCTTTGAGACTTCTCGTCCCAGCGGTAGTCGGCGTGGCGGGCGGGATCGGGAACGGGAACGGCGCCGGGCTTCAGGAGCTCGTCGTAGGCTAGGAAGTCCGCGATGTGCTCCCGGAGGGCACCCTCGGGAACCTGGTGCGCACCGGGCCTCTCGGGGGTCACCCGCTGCGCGGCCAGATGCTCCTTGAGCGAGCGGGGAAGGAAGTTCAGGAAGAGGATGTGGTAGCCGGCCGCGCGGGCGGCGTCGGTGTAGGGCCGCGTCTCCCACGGGTGTTCGTCGGTGTTGTCGAGGATGACAAGCCCGATGCCTTCCACGAGCGACGCCTGGAACGCGGCGAGATTCCGCCGATGGTATTCTCCGAGCTTGCGGATGTCGAAAACATAGCGGCCGCCGACCATGAAATAGTCGTCGGTCGAATGGATCCGGACGGACACGCCCTCGCGCTCCATCGTCGCGAGGATGGACTTCGCGAACGAGCTCTTTCCCGAGCCGGGAACGGCCCGGTTGACGAGAACCGTCCGGCGGAACGGAAGTGCGGTGTCCATGCGGCAAGTCTAGCACGTCGGCTCTTCCCGGCGCAAGCGGGTGGAAAACCGGATCGGCCATGGCTTATTGATTGTGTCCGCGGCGATGCGGACAGCAGCCCAAGAAACAGAACAGACCCAAGTGGAAACCGAAACGATTCGCAACTAATCCCAAATGAAGGGAACAACCAACCTCCTCAAAACAATGAACACGAATCCCGACATGAAACCCGAACGCCCCGACATGATCTCTTCCATTGCCATGAAAACAAAGAATGCTCCATCTGTGGCTTCGGCCGCTTCTTCCGCCCGCAAGGCTCCTGCAACGCCCGACAGGACCAATTCGCTCGCCGCGAAGCTCGATTCGCTCGAACACTCCGAACGCCGGCTCGCGCGGCTGATCGCCTTCTTCCCCCCGGGGGGCGCGGAGAACTTCGTGCTCCGCCATCTCTGGACAGACTATCTGGAGAAACCCGCCGTCGATGACGGAAAGGAGACGTTCGACGCCGCATTCCGGCGGCTGATCCGCGCGGGCGTCGCCGAGGGCGACGAAACGGGGGAACGCATCCGAGTGGCGCCATCCGCCCGCCGGATCCTCCTGTCGGATCCGGACGGGACGCTCCGCGAGGAGGCTGCCGAGGCGAGCGACTTCCTCGCCGCCTGGCTCGGCTTTACGCCGTTCGGACACGCCCGGCTCCGCCGGTTCGCCGAAACGAGCCTTCTGGGACGCGAGCTGGCGAAGGAGACCGGCCGGCTCGACCAAATCCGCGCCGAGCGCGTCCGGAACGTCCGATCTCTGACGCTCGAAGCCGCGCGGGCGGCCGCCGCCGGGTTCCGGCCGGACGGCCGGCATTCGCCCCTCGTCTGGGCCGAATTCCTCGAACAGGAGGACGACGTGGTTTTCCCGGACGGAAACGATCCGCACTGGGTCCGGGCGAACCTCCGCCGGTTCCTCCGCCGACACGGGGTCTACGCCTTCCAGAACCGCGGCTCCGGCCCGCTGGTCGACGGGCTCTTCGACGACGCGATCCCGAGCTGGAACTTCTTCGACCGGCTCATCTCCCTGCAGAACGGCGCCGCGTCCGCCGAGCGCCTGTTCGCGGACCGGCCCGAATGGCGGGCGGAGGCGGAGGAAATCCTTCGGCGGATGGCCGACTAGACGAAACGAACGGGCCCGGCGCGCCTGCGCCGGGTCCGCAACCTCCATGCACAAGCTCCTCCTCCATCTCCAGGCGCACCGGGACACGGCCGACCCGTGGATCCTGGTCTACGACAACCGCGGGACGTTTCCGCGGGAGGTCGGGGACAAGATCCGCATCTGCAACCTCGCGACCGGTGCCTCGCAGCTCTTCGGCATCCCCGTCCGCACGTCGACCTACGTCGACTACCGCGGCGAGGTCGTCCTCGAGACCCGCGTCGAGCGCTCGGAGCTGCCCGAGCTCACGGCCCGCCTCGAATCCCGCCTCCGCCGCCCGCTCCGCCGCGTTTCGTGATTCCCTTCCGGAGGGCGATTTGGTAGAATGCGCAGCCATGCAAGACGTCTCTCGATCGACATCCTCCATCCAGCCGCTTGACGGCTTCGTTTTCGCCCGTTCGGTTCTTGACCAGAAGTGCGACGAAGCCGTCGAGCTCCTTCTCGAAGCAGCCGGGAAGACCGAAACGGACTGGCTGGAGAAGAAGGCCTCCATCTATCGTTCCGAGAAAGCCGAAGATAGCTACAGGAAGAAATTGGAGACGCTGAGGACGTCGAAACTCGCTCCCGAGGAATTCAAAGCCGCGGATTGTTTCCTGCAACGCGAACTGCTCGTGGAAATCGCTTGGGCGATCGTCGCGATGCACAATTCGCGTGGCGGTGTCATCTTCGTCGGAATCGACGACGGCAACCAGGTTGTCCCTCTTGAGGACAACGATCCGGACGGCATCTTGGCAAAGAAGGGCATTGGCGCCTACATTGAGATGGGTGTCCTTGGCCGTCTCTGTCCCAACGGCGACGAGAAACGCCCCGAAGGGGAGTTCATTTTGAAAAACAAAACGGTCGTGCTCCCGGTCAAGAAAACTGGCGTGTTTCCCAAGCGATGCCGGTACAAGGGGGTCGAGGTTCTTGCCCTTCTCGTTCCTGCGCTCGAACGAGGCCGGGAGCCGCTTGCCGCGACCGTGACAACCGGAAACTCGCCCTGGCAAACCGTTCCGCAGCGAGGCGCGGGAGACTGGGGCCTCGTCGAAAAGGGGAACCACGCCGATCGCTGGATTCGTTCCGCCTCCCAACTGTCCGACTTCCACAGCGACCGCGATTTGCGTTTCCTGGGCCGGACGGATTTGTCCGCCCAATTCCGGGAATGGGGCCTTACCCTCGCTCCGATCGCCAAAGCGGAGGTCGTTGGAGTTCGGGACAAGGAGCCGTTTTCCTCCGTCCGTCGGCCTCTTGACAAGCCCTTTGTCGGGCGCGACAAGGAACTTGAAGATCTGCACGCACTGCTTTCCAACGGATCCATTTCCGTCGTGACTGGCCCGGGCGGGACGGGCAAGTCCGAACTGGTGTTCCACTACGCCGCCCGGCACAAGGCCGATTATCCGGGCGGGATGTTCCAAATCGGAATGGAAGGAATTGCCGACTGGGAGTCGGCCTTCCGGTTGATGCTGGAGAAGCCCGGTGTCCGGGATGCTCTCGGGCTTCCGGAAAGCGACGATGCCGGGATGGAGGGGATGGAGGAACTCAAGCAGGACGCCAGCCTGCTGGAAACGGGCGATGGCTCCGGCATGCTCTTCAGCACCGGTCTGAAAGGTTCCACCGCCCGGAAAAAGAAATCCGTTCCGGAGCTCTTGTCCGCCCGTGCCGGCGGGCAGGGTCGTATCCTGCTCGTCCTCGACAATGTTGATCCACCGGCCTGCAAAACGCTTTTCAAGGCGACCATCCTTTCCAAACTGAATCTTCCAGCCGAGGTGCGGATTCTCGCCACGGCGCGGGCGTCCGACCTTACTTTTCCGGTCAATGGCGCCTGCAAGGAATACAAGCTTCGCGACTTTTCAAAGGACGTTGCCGTCGACTTTCTGACGGAGGCACACCCCCCAACCTCCGAAGCCGAACGGAAGGCGGTGGAGAGGGTTGCTTGGATGCTTGATTGCCGCATCCTCTACCTGGAGGCCATTCCCGCGTTGATAGGGGATGACGATTCTCCCTTCGCCGGGTCGTGGCAGGCTCTCGAAAGGGGCCTTCGGGACGACCTTGAGTCCGTCGTCAATGCGGGAATGGAGGGGGACGAAGCCCGGACGCCGGCCGCCCTCTGGCGGCAGACGGAACGGTTGTTCTCCTCCAACCGTTCGAATGGCGCCCGGTGGATCCTTTTGGCCAGGATCGCCTCGTTCTTTTCCCCCGACCACGGCGTCCGAAAGACCGTGCTTTCCGCGTTGTGGAAACGCCTCGCGGCGCCAGACGGTGATCCGGACATCGCCTTCACGCAAGCCGCCAACAAACTCCTGAAACACAGCATCCTGATGGACCGAGACGGCGATTTCATCATGCACCGTCTTACATGCGCGGCCATCCTGGACTCGGCGCGCAAAGACGCGCCGGAACTCGAAGCGTCGGTCGGTTCGGTTTTGGCGGAGACCGGTCTCTCGGGAAGCCGGGACTGGGTTTCGCTTGCCGGAAGTATTCCAGCTCTGAGACACATTCCGGAGAATTTGCTCGACGGAAGAACATGCGTTGACATTCTATGCACGAACCGACAATTTGAAGACCTTTGCCCGTGGAAGAAACTGGACTTTTTCGATTGGAATAAACTTCTTGGGATTCATCCACATCTGATTGGTCGGTTGAAACAATCTGCAGAAGGAGGAAGCGCCGGCGCACAAACCGCTCTCGGTTTTTGTTACAACAAGGGTCGTGGCGTGGAACAGAACTACGAAGAAGCTGTAAAGTGGTATCGCAAGGCCGCCGAGCAGGGATATGGTCCCGCGCAACACAATCTCGGTGTTGACTACTACTACGGCGACGGCGTGGAACAGAACTACGAAGAAGCCGTAAAGTGGTATCGCAAGGCCGCCGAGCAGGAAATCGCCATCGCTCAATCCGCTCTTGCTTACTGCTACTACGACGGCCGTGGCGTGGAACAGAACTACGAAGAAGCTGTGAAGTGGTATCGCAAGGCCGCCGAGCATGGAGACGCCATCGCTCAATCCAATCTTGCTAGCTGCTACTACAGCGGTTGGGGCGTGGAACAGAACTACGAAGAAGCCGTGAAGTGGTATCGCAAGGCCGCCGAGCAGGGACACGCCAGAGCACAGTTCAATCTTGCTAGCTGCTACTACAGCGGTTGGGGCGTGGAACAGAACTACGAAAAAGCCGTGAAGTGGTATCGCAAGGCCGCCGAGCAGGGAAACGCCATCGCTCAATTCAGTCTTGGTGAGTGCCATTACTACGGCCGTGGCGTGGAACAGAACTACGAAGAAGCAGTGACGTGGAACCTCAAGGCCGCCGAACAGGGAAACGCCATTGCACAGGCCATGCTTGGTGTTTTCTACCAAAATGGTTGTGGCGTGGAACAGAACCACGAGGAAGCCGTGAAGTGGTATCGAAAAGCCGCCGAACAAGGCATCTCCAATGCTCAGGTTGATCTCGGTAAATGCTACTATAACGGCCGCGGTGTGGAGCGGAATGTCAAAGAAGCCTACAAGTGGTGGCACAAAGCTGCCGAACAAGGAAACGCCATTGCCCAATCCTATCTCGGATATTTATATGAAATTGGCCAAACCGTGGGACAGAGCTACGAACAAGCCGTGAAGTGGTATTGCAAGGCCGCCGAGCAAGGCGAGCCCATGGCGCAGTTAAATCTCGGTGCGTACTTTGAGAACGGCCATGGCGTAAAACAGAATGACCAAGAGGCGGTGAAATGGTATCGCAAGGCCGCCGAACAAGGGATTGCCGATGCCCAATACAATCTCGGTGTGTGCTACTGGAATGGCCGGGGCGTGGAACAGAACGTCGAAGAAGCTGTGAAGTGGTACCGCAAGGCCGCCGAGCAGGGGGACGCCAACGCTCAAGTCTTCTCAGGCAAGGCTGTTCTTTTCGGGAAAGGCGTTGCAAAAAACGAAGACGAGGCCTTCCGTTGGTTCCAACGCGCAGAGAACAACGATCGAGCGATTGCTTGGCTTGGTTATTGTTTTGCGACCGGAACTGGAACACACAGGGATGACAATGCGGCTGAAGCCTGCTTTGCGAAAATCAAAGACTTCGTCGGCGGATTCAACGATATCGCGTGGGAGTTGTTCAAAACCGAAAAAGCACCGGAAGCCTTACCGTTTGCGGAAAAGGCGGTTGTGGCCTTGCGCGCGGACGAAACAAGCACGGCGCCGCGCAAAATCATGATCCTTGACACGCTATCGGCGGTGCTGGACGCGCTGGGGCGAGCGGAAGAAACGAAGAAGGTCTGCGCCGAAATTCTTTCCCTGCTCCCCGAGGGCGATGATTCCAACAACCGTGAAGTTGCGCTCGTCCGCTTGGGGCGAGCCTGCAAGCGGCTGGGAGACAAGGCCGGTGCGGCGGATGCCTGGTCGAAGGCGCTCGACATCGTGGAGAAGCACGGCGGGAAACATGCCGAATACGGCGAATCCGTCGACGAACTGCGCCGGCTGATCCGGGAAGCTGGCGGGGCGGAACCGTGACATAGTCGCGCCGACTGACGCGTCACATCTGGCCGTCCGGCCGCGCGGAAACGCGCGGCCGGACGGTCCTTTTCTTTTTCGGGTGGAAATCTGGTCCGGCTACGCCTTATGGGAGATGTCCGCGACGATGCAGGCTGCCGCTGCGAAAAAAGAGCGCACCCCGGTGGAAATCGATCCGACTTGCGTCTTATCCCAAACGTACGACACGAAAACCCCGCCTCTTGAAACGACCATGACTGCTTTCACCATGACCACAACCACACCAACCCCCGCCGTCGCCATGACCGCACACACCCCCTCCCCCGCGGCTTCCGCCGCCACCGCCGTTCCCGCCACCTCCGCCGCGTCCGCGGCCTCCGCCCGCCCTAAGATCCGGGGCGTCGCGGACATCGTCTTCCTTCTCGACGCCACCGGCTCGATGCAGCCCAGCATCGACGCCGTCAAGCGCAACATCGGCACATTCGTCGACAAGCTCGAGTCGCCGGACGAGAACGCCACGCTGCCCGTCAAGGACTGGCGCGCCGCCGTCTGGGAGTTCCGCGACGTCCGCGCGGACGGCGGCCGCTGGCTCGTCCGCCACCCGTTCGTCCGCACGGCGGGGGAACTGCGCGGGCAGCTTGGTTCAGTCGTCGCCTCCGGCGGCGGCGATGAGCCGGAGAGCCTGCTTGACGCTCTCTACGCCGTCGCGAAGATGGACGCCTCGCCGCGCGCCGCCAACGAGGGCGAACCGGAGAAGTGGCGCGCCCGCGGCGTCGCCACGCGCGTCGTCGTGGTCTTCACGGACGCCTCGTTCCACCCCGCGCTCTCGGAGCCGGCCGGGCTCGACATCGACGACGCGATCAACGCGGTCGAGGCGGCCCACATCCGCCTCACGCTCTTCGCGCCGAAGATGGGGTGCTACGACGACCTCGCGGAGACGCAGCACTGCAAGTACGAGGCGGTCGAGTCCCGCCCCGGCGAGTGCGCCGTCTCCGCCCTCGCGCGCTTCACCGGCGACTCCGCCGCTTTCGCCAAGACGATGGCAATGCTCGCCGCGAGCGTCTCGGACTCCGTCGCCGCCGAGAGCGCGGCGCAGGCCTAGCCCCGGGGGACGCGCGCGATGCCGATGCCCCGCGAAGGGAACCTCGCCCGCGGCGAGAAGGGCGAATACGCCGTGCGCCGGATCCTCAAGTCCGGCGACGCGGCGGTCTCGTGCGAGGCGCAGGAGAAGGGGACGGGCCGCAAGGTCTTCCTCAAGCTCTACAACGCGCCCAAGTCGCGGTGCGAATGGTTCCGGCCCTACCTCGACTACGAGCGGGAGCTCAACCGCCGGCTTTCCGAGGACGACTACCTGCGCGACGTCTCCGTCCCGGCCGTGGATGTGTTCGCCGCGCCGCTGTGCGGCGCGGACGGGCGGCCGCTCTCGAAGCACCCGTCCATCTTCCAGGTCTTCCGCTGGGTCGAGGGCGGCTTCACGCTCAAGGACGCGACGGCACGTCCCGCCGGGGAGCCGGAGCCAGACTGGGCGACGCGCGTCTACCTGGCGAAGATCTTCGTCTCGGCCCTGGAGCGCCTCCACGCGCGGGAGATCGTCCACTGCGACCTCAAGCCGGAGAACGTCGGACTGGAACCGTTCGAGCTGCCGTCGGGCGAGACGCGCCTGCGCCCGACGCTGCTCGACATGGACTTCTCGATCCTCGCGGATCGGACCGCGCCGTGGCACGGGAAGGCCGGGTACACCGGCACGCCCGGCTACCATTCGCCCGAGCATCTGCGCGGCGAGGTTCCGGGGAAGGCCTCGGACGTCTTCACGGCCGCGATCATCCTCTGCGAGCTGCTCGCCGGCCGGCACCCGTTCGCCTCGGCGTTCGAGGGGGAGACGGACGAGCTCAAGCGCCGGATGCGCGAGGGCGAGACCGACTTCGGCGACGCGCCGATCCCCCTCCTCGGCCCGTGCCGCACCGACCTGCCCGCCCTGCTCCGGCTGGCGCTCTCGTCCGATCCGGAGGCGCGCCCGACAGCCGCCCGGATCTCAAGGGACCTCGCGCGCCTGCGCCGCTCTCTCGCCGGCGGCGGGTCCCCGCGGTTCGGCTGGCTCTTCGGTCCGGCATCTGATCCCGGGCGCGGGATGGAGCGCGCTGATCCGGCGGCCGTCGAGGAGGCGGCGCGCAAGCGCGCGGCGGAAGCCGCCGCCGCCTCGGCCCGGGAGGCCGCTTGCGCGGCTCCGGCGTCCACGCCGGCTCCTCGTAAGCTCGTGCTGCGCGGAGCGAGGGGCAACATCCGGACGCGGGCGGCGCTCGCGCCGGGCCGGTCCCTCCTCGAGCGTGCGATCGGCGACGACGCGCGCTTCACCGACGGGCGGCCGCAGTTCGAGGTCGTCCCGGAGGGCGGCCGCTGGACCGTGCGCCCGACCTCGCCCCTCAACCCCACGTTCCTCAACGGGGCGCCGCTCCGCGCCCCCGCCGTACTCAAGGAGGGCGATGTGCTCTCCATCCAGTCCGTCTACGCCAAGCTCACCGTCTCCTTCGCCGCCTGATCCGCCATGAACGACACCGCCATTCCCGATCCTTCCCCCTCCGCCTCCGGCGATACTCCCGCGCCCGACGGGCGCGAGGCGTTTCTCGAACGACTTCGCGCGCCGCTTCTGGCGGAGCAGGACGCCATCGCGCTCGCGATGCTGCGCGCCTGTGCTGCGGGAGGGGACCTGCCGGGCGTTCTGGCGACGCCGGCCGGCGAGCCGCGCGGTCCGTTCCGGATGATTCCGATGGCGGCGGACCGGATCGACTGGTTCGTGGCGGGCGACGTTCACGGCGACCTGCCGGCGCTCGTCGCGTGCGCCGACGCGGCGATCGCGAGGGCTCGCCCGGGCCGAACGCCCGTGATGGCGGTTCTCGGTGATCTAGTGGACCGTGGCGAGGATTCTGTTGCGTGCATGCTTTTCGTGCTGCGGCTCGCGCTGGGGCTCGACAAGGCGCGGCCGGACCTGAAGGTCCTCTTCGTGCGTGGCGACCATGACGTGGCTTTGTGTTACGACGAGGCAACGGGGGAAATCTCGTCCGGAGTGAGTCCGGCCGACCTGGCCGAACGCTTCCGCGGACCGGATGGTTTCTTTGCGCCCGAGTCGGCGGTTGTGCACGCGTTCACGCGCTTCGTGGCTGGGTGTCCCGCCGCCGTCTACCTTGATGACGGGACTCTGCTAGTCCACGGTGGCGTGCCGCAGGGCGACCTGCTGCCCCGGCTGGGCCTCGACCTTTCGCTGCAGTCTCCGGAGTGCGCGCAGGACTTTGCCTGGTGCCGGATCGAGGACGGCGTCCGAAGGAAGCGGCCGAGCCGCGTTTCGAAGACGGCCGAGGAGGGTGCCGAGAATGTCGGCGCGTTCCTCGACTGGTTCAACGCGCGCCTCGCGTCGGCGGAAGTCGATTCGGCCCGCGCGGCTTCTCTCCGCGCGGCGGGTTTCACGCCGCTGCGGCCCGTTGAGCGGATTGTCCGCGGTCACACGCACGTACCCGGGGGGTACCTGCGGTATTCTCGTTTTCCCGTGGAGGTGCATACGGTCAATTCGTTCCACGGCGAGGTGCCGTTCGCGGGCACCGTCCGCCCCGCAGTTGTCGAGCTCGGTCCGGACGGTGTCCGCCCGCTGTGGCCGGAAGACGAGGCGGACCTGCCAGCGCCGTCGACCGAGCAGGTCGAGCGTCCGCCTCGTACGCCCGAACCCGAAGCGGAATCCGGCCCCGAACCGGAAGCGGACGGTGCCGGAGGAGAGAGGGGACGCCTCCGCCGGGCGGCGGCCGCGGCGTGGCGCGGGTTCGTCCGTTGGTGGCGGATGGAGGACGCACGATGATCTGCCCGGACTGCGGGCTGGTCGTTCCCGACGGGGTTCCGGCGTGTCCGATCTGCGGTTGCGTGACCGACCGTGAAGTCGCAGACCGGGACGACCTTGACGTCGCCGAGTCTCTCTTTTCGTGTGGGTCGGCGCCCGGTGCGCTGATTCCTGTGCTCGGCGCGTCTGTAGAGCTTCCGGACCACGATTCGCCCAAAATGTGCGCAGGGGCTCCGGTTAAGGCCGGCCTCCTTTTCGCATCGCCGATTGCGGTAAAATGGCGTGCGGCGCTCCGGTCCGGCACCAGCGCCGCGCTTCGATTCGTCTTCCGTTTCCCGCGTTGGTTCGACGTCAGGCTCGTCGGACTCCTCCGTGCGAGTTGGAATGTTCTGCCGGCTCCTCTGGAAACGGCCATGGAAAAGACTTCAGACGCATTCGCGAAGGCTGGGCGGGCCCTTGGCGGATGGGTTGGAACTTGCATATGGACCGTCATCCGTTTTACGGTTCTTCTCTTGCTGCTTGTGTTCAAGGTGGCCGTGTTCGCCGTGATGTTTGTCATCTATTGCGTCAGAGAATTCTTTTCCTCGTTGGGCTGACGAGAGGAGAAGGAGAAGTCGTCGGAAAAGGCCCGCAACAAGGTTCTTGCCATAAGATTATCCGGATGAACCGGGAGCTGCAATTCGGAGTGCTTGACATTGAAGATGGAATGAAACGAATGGCGGATTGGGCCGTGGCGGTGGCAAAAATAAAGGGCTGCACCCGAGTCTGAACAATGGTAACAATTAGGTGTGTTGCGGCGGTCTCCAGAACGCCGGATCCGGGCTCTGATGCGGTAACGCCAGAGGAGAATCTAATGATGACAACCAACGCGCTTTTTGAATTTGCTGGGGGGAAGATGAGACTGACATCGCAAATTCCATGAATGGCGCGAACGCTTGATGTGCCGTAAGAATTCACGAACGAAACGGGAAACATAACTTGTAGAATCAACCATGGAAAACAACGACTTATTCGAACTGGCGGACGGGGGGAAGACCCTTGTGAGGTGCAAGGCGGAACGCGTGCGCGATTGCGCGGTTCCTGTCGGTGTGGAAAGGATCGCGCCGGAGGCGTTCGCCGACCGGGCGTTCGGCGGCGGGATTTCTCTGCCGTCGAGCCTGCGGGAGATCGGGGATCGGGCGTTCGCCAAGAGCAGGTTCTACGGCTTTGGCGAGGTCGCCTTTCCGGATGGCCTGGAGCGGATCGGCAACGGGGCGTTCGGGAACAACTGCGGTTTGGACCGCGTGCGGCTCCCGACGAGCTTGCGCGAGCTTGGCGACTCGGCCTTCGCCCGTTCGGAGATCTACAAAATCGAATGGGGCGGGTGGCCGGACTTGGTCGGCAGCGGCGTCTTTCTTGGATGCCGCTACCTGCGGCGCGCGATTCTTCCCGCAGGCGCCACGCACGTTCCGCCGTCGATCTTCGCAAAGTGCCGGGCGCTCGTCGCGGCGACGATTCCCGACGGCGTCGGGGAAATCGGAGCCGGGGCGTTCGTGTCCTGCTCGGCACTGGCTTCGGTCGCGCTTCCGGCGTCGGTCCGAGTGGTTGGCGCGCGCGCGTTCGCCGATTGCACGGGGCTTTCGTTCATTTCGTTCCCGGCGGGGCTGGAAGAGATCGGCGAGGCCGCGTTTTCGAGCTGCTCCGCCCTTGCCGATGTCGATTTGCCGGACGGCCTCCGGCGACTTGGCGCGGAGGCGTTCTCGAACTGCACGGCGCTGTTGGACGTGCGGCTGCCGACGGGGCTTCGGCGGCTGGAAGGGCACCTGTTCTTCATGTGTTCTTCGCTGCGGAACATCAAGTTTCCGCCGCATCTTGAATCCGTGGCGCCGGACGCTCTGCCGGGGTGTCGCTTCAGCGAGGAAACCGAACGCCGATTGAAGACGCTTGGCTGGGATCCGGAATTTGACGAGTGGACCGCCCGTAACCCGGGCCGATCTGCCGCCGACGTGACCTTGTAGATTCTGTGCTGCGTAGGCTGTGGCTCGCGCGGGGGGGGGACGAGCTGCGGCGCGGGCGCGCAATCGATCTGCCGTCCATCTTCATTCCTGAAATGGTCGGCATGGGGCCGCTCTACCAGCTGTGTGACTGGTGGCCTGAATGTGACGGCGTCGGCGATGACAACGGACCGGACAAGAACGAGATTGGACACTGGCGCGTGCTGCACGCCGCGGCAGTGAACGCGCAAGTCCGTCTGTTCGGCCGGCCCGACGCGCGGAATCTCTATACCCCCGGCGGTCCAGATGGCCGCAACCCTGCTGCCCGCCCCCTTTCTTTCACCGGCGGAGAGATGCCGTCGGAGGATTCGTTGCCTCCTCCGGGCATGCCTTCGCGCCAGTCCCTTCGGACGCCAGTGGTCCGCGAGGGTGAGACGCTCGCGCTCGCATCGCTCGGGCGGCTGGTCCTCGGGACGACCTGGCGCGGCAATGCCTACGGGCCGTGGCTTCCCGCGCCGCCGCCGTCGCGTCGCCAGAGGGCTCGGGCTTGAAGCCCGGCGACAAAACGACATTGTCGCGGCGGCGGGGATTGTGCTAGGCTTTCCGCCGCCATGATACGATCTTCGGTTCAGGCCCTGGCGCCTTACGTCCCGGGCGAACAACCCAAACTCAAGCGTCTCGTCAAGCTGAACGCCAACGAGAACGCATATCCCCCGTCGCCAAAGGTGAAGGAGGCGCTCGCGTCGTTCAATGTCGCGTCGCTGCGCCTCTATCCCGATCCTGAATTCTCACGGCTGCGTCACAAACTGGCCCGCTACTACGGATGCAAGGCCGAAAACGTGTTCGTAGGCAACGGATCGGACGAAGTTCTGCGCCTCGCCATCGACGTGTTCGTCCGCAACGCGGCCCCGGTTGGCGTGTTCGAGCCATCATATTCCCTCTATCCGGTGCTGGCGGAAATCCGCGAGGCGCCGCTCGTGCGAGTTCCGCTCCCAGAAAACGACGCTGCCCTTTCCGCGCTCCGTCCACCGGAGCCGCGCCCGGATCTTTTCTGCCTCGTGAATCCCAACGCCCCGACTGGGACGATTTTCGGCATGGAGGCCGTCCGCGCGTTCGCGAGAACACTCGCGCCGGCGGTCCTGCTTGTTGACGAGGCGTATGCGCCGTTTGCAGGCCGAGACTGCCTCGCTCTGGCGCTTGAGGAGCCAAACGTAGTCGTATCCCGCACCTTCTCCAAGGCATGGTCGCTTGCCGGTCTTCGCGTCGGAGTCCTCGTCGGACCGGCGCCGCTCGTGGAGGCGCTCTACAAGGTGAAGGACTCCTACAACGTCGATGCGCTCGCGCAGTGCGTCGCCGAGGCGGCACTTTCCGATCCGGAGTGGATGGTCGCAAACGCTCGAAAGATCGCCGCCACCAGGGATCGATTCTCGGACGCGCTGCGACAAAAGGGCTGGAGCGTCGTCCAGTCGCACACCAACTTCGTATGGTGCCAGCCGCCAGAGGGAGGGAAGACCGCCGCAGAGTTCCAGGCGAAAGTTCGCAACTGGGGATTTCTCGTGCGCCGGTTCGCCGATCCGCCGGAACTGGCGAATCATCTGCGCATTTCGATCGGCACCGACGCCGAAATGGACGAATTGCTTGGGATGCTCTAGACCAATGAAAAAACTCGTAAACGTTCGCATAGACGGCCGCGTCCGTTCCATCATTTTCAACGGCGACCGCGTCGTCCGCGTAGAAGAGGGCGCCCTGGCGGCGGAGCCCGGCGACATTGACGGCAAGGGCCTCGTCGCCATACCCGGACTCGTGGACATCCACGCGCATGGCTGCATTGGCCGCGACACCATGGAGGCTGACTTCGCCGAAATGGCGACGTATCGCGCCAGACACGGCACGACCACATGGCTTCCCACCACCATGACATGCTTCCGCGAGGATCTGGAGCGCGTGGCCGCGGCCTCCCGCGACGTTCCCGGCGCCCGGCTGCCAGGCATCCACCTTGAGGGACCGCACATAGCCGAATCGCGCAAGGGGGCGCAGAACGCGGCCTGCATACGCCCGCCGGACCTCGAAGAGCTGCGCGCCCTGCGGCCGGCCGCGATCCGCGTCACGATCGCGCCGGAACTTCCCGGCGCGCTCGAATACGTGCGTGGAGCGGCGGCGATGGGGGTTTCAGTGTCACTCGGACACACGGACGCCACGTTCGAGCAGGCGTGCGCCGCCTTCGATGCCGGGGCGACAAGCCTCACGCACACTTTCAACGCCATGCCCGCTCTCGGCCATCGCGCCCCAGGCCCGATCGGCGCGGCCATGGAAAAGGGCGCGTTCGTGGAACTGATCTGCGACGGATTCCACGTTCTGGAGCCGGTCGTCAAAATCCTCTACAGGGCCTTCGGCCCGGATCGCGTCGTCTTTATTTCCGACAGCATCCGGCCGGCGGGAGCGCCAGACGGGCGCTACGACTGCGGCGGGCTGGACGTGTTCCTCGCAAACGGCGAAGCCCGTCTGGCGGACGGCACCGTGGCCGGCTCGGTCGCCACGCTGTGGCAGTGCGTCCGCAAGGCGGTGTCGTTCGGAATTCCGTTCGAGGACGCCGTCCGCATGGCGACGGAGACTCCGGCACGCGCGGCGGGGCTGGACGCCGGAGTGATCGCCCCCGGCCGACCGGCGGACGTGCTGCTTGTGGACGATTCGGGCTCCGCCCCGGAGTTGCGCACCGTCATCCTTCGCGGAGAAGTTTTCGAATAGAGCCTGGGAGCGCGGGCATCCTGCCCGCGAAAATCCGGCGCGCCGTTACGCCCGACCGCGACGTCCCGGCGTTTTGAGACGCAGGGCGTTGGCCACCACGCAGACGCTGGAAACGCCATGGACGAGCGCGCACAGGCCCGGCGAAAGCCTCCAGCCAAAGAGCGGAATGAAGGCTCCGGCCGCGAGCGGGATCAGCATGACGTTGTAGGCGAAGGCCCAGAGGAGATTTTCCCGCACGGTGCGCAGCGTCGCGCGCCCAAGCCGCAACGCCACGGCGACATCAGAGAGGCGGCTGCGCACGAGAACCGCGTCGGCGGCGTCAATCGCCACGTCGGTTCCCGCGCCAATGGCTAGGCCTATGTCCGCCGCGGCAAGGGCCGGGGCGTCGTTCACTCCGTCTCCGACCATCGCCACGCGCCCATGCCGCTTCAGATCCTCGATCACGCGGTGCTTGCCGTCAGGCAGCACGCCGGCGACGACCTCCTCGATTCCGGCCTCGGCCGCGACAGCGCGCGCTGTGCGCTCGTTGTCTCCGGTCAGCAAAACGACGCGAACGCCCATGCCGCGCAATTCGCGCACCGCATCGGCCGCATCTGGCTTCAGGGCGTCCGCCACGGCAATCACGCCAAGCGCGCGGCCGTTTGCGACGAACACAAGCGGAGTCGCGCCTCGCGCCGCCGATTCCTCGGCTTTCGCCCGGAGCGCCGGAGACTGGACAACGCCCCTCTCCGCCGCGGCCGCGACACTTCCGCCAAAGGCGGGAACACCGCCGACCACGGCCTCCACGCCGCATCCTGGCAACGCCCGGAACGACTCCGCCATTTCCCCGTCGCCTGCCGCGCCTCTGGCCTCCGCCTCCTGAACCACCGCCCTGGCCAGAGGATGCTCGCTGCCGCGCTCAAGAGCGGCGGCAAAGGCGAGAAGGCGCGTTTCGTCGCAGTCTCCTTCCGTGGCGACGGCGACGACCCTCGGCTTCCCGGTCGTGACAGTCCCCGTCTTGTCCAGAACAACGGTCCCGGCGCGCCCCGCGCTCTCGATGGCCGCGGCCGTCTTGAAGAGAATGCCCCTCCGCGCCCCGGCGCCGCAACCGACGACTATCGCAACTGGCGTCGCCAGACCAAGCGCGCACGGGCAGCTGACAACCAGCACCGCCACGGCGCGGGCCACCGCCGCGCCGGGCTCGGCGCCAACTGCGAGCCAGACTCCGAGCGTGAAAAGCGAGATTAGCAGGATCGACGGAACGAACACGGCCGAAACGCGGTCGGCCAGACGGGCTATCGGCGCCTTGGTCGCGGCGGCGTCGCGGACAAGACGGACAGTCTGGGCAAGAGTAGTGTCCTCGCCGACGCGCGTCGCGCGGCAGCGCAGGAAGCCGGAAACATTCGTCGTCGCGGCGGAGACCGTCGAACCAGGGGTCTTGTCGGCGGGAACGCTCTCCCCGGTGAGCGCGGACTCGTCAACTGATCCGCCGCCCTCCTCAACGACGCCATCGACCGGAACGTTCTCCCCGGGCCGCACGAGAAACACGTCCCCGACGCGGACCTGCGCGGCGGGGATTCGCTCCTCGCGGCCGTCACGAAGCACGGTCGCCGTCTTCGGCGTCAGACGCACCAGAGCCGCGAGGGCGCTCGTGGTTCGTCCCTTGGCGAGCTCCTCAAGCGCCTTGCCGACGGAAATCAGGGTCACGACCATGGCGGCGCCCTCGAAGTAGAGCTGATCCATCCACTCCTCGGCGGCGGCGGCGCCACCTAAGAGCTGCGCGCGCGTCATGAGAAGCAGCGCCGCGACGCTCCACGCGAAAGCGGCCCCCGCTCCGAGCGCGACTAGCGAATCCATGTTCGGAACGCCGCGAAGCAGTCCGCCGAACCCGCGAGTGAAAAAGCGCCCGTTAAGTGTCAGAACGGCACCGCAGAGCAGCAATTGGGCAATACCCATCGCCACGTGGTTCGGCTCCGGCCGCAAAAACCACGGCGGCAGAGGCCAGCCCAGCATCATGTGGCCCATAGTCAAATACATCAGCGCGGCAAGCAGCGCGACGGAGGCGACCAGTCTGGCGCGGAGCGAACGCCCTTCCGAATCGAGGGCCGGAGACGCCTCTTCGCCGGCGGTCGGGCCGGCGCCATCAGCCCGCGATGCGCCGTATCCGGCGGCCTTGACGGCCGCGCAAATCACCTCGTCCGTTGCCGTTCCGGCGACCGACATCTCGTTGGTGAGCGGACTGACGGCGCAGTATTTCACTCCAGACACGGCCGAAACCGCCCTTTCGACCTGCGCCGCGCACGCAGCGCAATGCATTCCGGTGACGGAAAATCTTCTGTTCATTTCTCGCAATCTGGTGTGCGGCCGCCGAAAAACACAGCAGCCGCGAAAATCCCGCGCCCCGCATGATCATGAAACCCATTCGGTCGCGACATCGCGAAGGATATTAGATTCCCCAAACAATTTCAAGACCAGAGGCGATCAGGGGTGTGACCAAGCTTTGTCAGAACGCAAAGGCCGCAATCACGCGGGCCGATGTGTCTTGGGCCTCGCCCAGTTGAAAGGTTGAAAAGTTGAAAGGTTGAAAAGTCTTTTGCGACTAAACAACCTTCAACCCTTCAAACTCCCTTGGTTGCTATCGCTCAACACGGAGGAAACGGAG
>DJYI01000057.1:38515-63352 GCA_002448475.1 Verrucomicrobia bacterium UBA6982 | reverse complement strand
CAGCTCCATCCAGTGGTCCTGGTCTTCGACGTAGGAACAGGCGCTCCACCGGATGCACAGGACGGCAAGTTCGTTGCGGCCGGGGCGCACGTGGTCCGTGACGTCAAACTCCGCCGGGAGCTTGCTGTCGGTGGACATTCCGGCGAAGGCGCCGTTCACGTAGATCCACGCCTGGCTTTCCGCCGCGCCCAGGTGCAGAACGGTGCGGCGCGCCTCCCAGCCGAGCGGGAGATCGAAGGCTGTGCGCAGCACGGCGCACGGATTCGCATCCGGCACGAACGGCGGCCGGCTCTCGAACGGCATCTGGATGTTGGTGTAGTGCGGATGCGAAAATCCCTGGACGCAGAGATCGCCCGGCACGGCGACGCGCGGCCAGGAGGAAACGTCCGCGCCGGCGGAGACTTCGCGATCGTCCGCGTCCTCGACGCGTTCGTGATACGAGACGGCCCACTCGCCGTCGAGCGAAAGAAACCAGGGACTGCGCGCCGGATCGCGCGAAAGCGCCGTCTCGGCCGACGGGAACGGCACGAGTGCGGCGCGGGCGCGGAGGCGGCGGATGGACGTGAGTTCCGGGATTTCCCAGAATCGGGGAAAGAGCATTTCTTGAAATCTACCGAACGACAAGCACGAACGCCTTGGGGAAGCCGAGCAGGAGCGACGTTCCGTCGGCGGAGGGTTCGAGAGTCCAATTGCCGACGGCGGCGCCGCCGGAGAGACGGAGCGCGGGCGCACCGGAGATGCCGTCCGCCGCCGAGACCGCGATGGCGCGGGCGGACTCCTGGTAGGTTGAGAGATTCTCCGGATCGGAAATTTCCAGCGTCGCGCCGTCTGCGAACGTCAGCGCGCCGCCGAACGTGGCGTGGGCCCCCGCGAAGACGTCCGCGCACTTCGCCTTGAGCGTCCCGGTCACCGTCACGTTGCCGTTCACGATCGATCCTGCGCCTTCGAACGCGGCCGTCGAAATCGCCTTGCCGTAGAGGTCGAGCGTGGCGTCGGATTCGACGCGAAGCGTCTCCACGGCGGAAACCGCCGTGCGGAGCTGCATGCTTCCTTCTTCGACTTCGTAGCCGCCGCTGAACGAGCCGGCCTTGCCGGAGAGTATGAGCTGCGGGCCGCCGCGCTTCACGAGCGTGCCGCAGAGACCGTCGTTGGAGGAAAGCGTGAGCGTGCACTCCGTGCGGCTCTTGCCGTCGGGACTCACCAGATAGGCCTTCGCGTTTTCCGAATAGTCGCAGCCGCGCGACGTGACGACGATCCCCGTGAGCTTCTTCGTCTTGAAGTCGAACTCCGCGTATGCGCTCGCGCCCCAGCCGCTCGCGTCTTCGATTACGACCTGGCCGACGCCGATGTATGTCCCGGGGACGGACGACGGCAGCGCAATGCCCTCGACACCCTTCCCGCTCGGCGCGGAGAAGTCGAACGGGAGCGTCGTGGTGCCCTCGCCGGAATGGGTCGAGTTCTGCTCGGTATCGACGACGAAGCCGCCCTTCCAGACAACGAAATGGTCGGGATTCGTTCCCGAAACGGCCTTCGTCACGTCGCCGGCGTAGGTCGGCACGAAAATGCCGCCGTCGGCGTTCACGACAGTAAGCGATCCCTCCGCGCGGCCGTTGTGGCTCTGGAAGCGGTTGACCTTGAGCGTGCCGCCGTCCGCGAGATTGAGGATGTTCGTCGTGGGCGCGGTGCCCGCGCCGCCCATCTGGAAGCCGCTTGTGCGGAACTCGGTGCCGGCGCCGGAAATCGTCGCGGCGACGCAGCCGTTGGTGGAGCCCATGAGCGTGCGGTAGTATTGGTCGCCGGAGGCGCCGGTGTGCGAAATGTCGTTCGTGCCGCCCGTCTGGACGAACAGGGCGTCGCCGCCGCGGCCGATATGCAGATAGACCGCCCAGTCCGCGCGTCCGTAGGATTCGAAAAAGCCGCCCGTCTGGCGGAACGCGCCGAACGAGCCGGCTTTTTCGGCCATCCAGACCGTGTTGCTGGCGTGGAATTCGCCGCCCTCCATCGTGAAGTAGGCGCGCTGACCGCTTGCTTCGCCGAAGCGCGGCGAGTCTCCGGACCGGATCCCGGTGACGCCGCCGGTTTGGCGCAGCTGGCCGCTCGTCGCGCCGCCGCTCGCGACCCGCAGCGAACGCAGGAAGGTGTTCCCGCCGGCGATGGTTGTCGTGTTCGTGGCTGTGATGCGCAGGTTGAGGTCGCGGGAGGCGCCGTCGCCGATGAGATGCAGGTCCTTGCACTGGGCGGCGAAGTTGCCGCTCGACGAAAGGGCGGCGTCCTTGAGGTATAGCGAACCCAGCCCGGTGACGGCCGTCGTCGCGCCTGCGGCGCCGGTCAGGCGGTCTATCGACATGGAGCGAGCGCCGCTTTGGTATGTGGTCGCCAGCGTCACGTTCGTGCCGCCGATGTTGACGCATCCGAGGCGGTTGTCGCCTGCGTTGTTGCCGGACTGCGCCTGAAGCGTCCGGTTGGCGGCGAGACTTACGGTGCCGGCGATGTCGGCAGATTTTTCGACCGCCCAGAGGCCGACCACCCCGCTTCCGCTCGCGATGTCGAACGTCACGTCGGACGAAACCTGCGGGGTCCCCTGAAATGTCAGTGTCCCCGCCGCGTTGACGACCGTTCCGGCGCCGCCAGTCGATTTCACGTCGATGTTCTTGATCATCCACGAGCCGCTCCCCTTGCGCGTGAGCGTATGGCCGTTGAGTTCGATGGTCCCGCCGGTGGCCACGCCCCAGCGATGATCCTTGCGAACGACGATGGTGGCATCGTCCGTGAGGACGAGTCCGTCAATCAGGGAGTCGCTGTTGCCGGTGGAGGTGCGGTTGTAGTCGAAGGCGTATGGGGCCGCGCTGTCGGCTCCGGTCCCGGCGATCGTGATCACGTGGCCGAACGCCGTGGAACCCGGAAGGGAGAGGAGCAGGCGGCCGCCGTCCTCCACCGAGATTGGCACCGACGTGTCGCCGAGCGCGTCCTTGTCGGAAACCTGGAGAGTTCCCGCCTTCACTACGACTTCGCCGGCGAATCCGGTCGAGGCCGTGTTGAGGACGAGCGTCCCGGCACCCTCCTTCACCAGCTTGGCCGCGCTCGAAATTGAGGTGGAGTTTGTTTCGGTCACGCCGCTTGCGACGGTGAAGGTGTAGGTGTTGCCGTTGATCACGGGCTCGACCGCCGCCGAAGCGGCCGTTGCGACGCCGATCGCCAGCGCGAAAAACAAATGTCGTTTCATGGTTTTCTCCGTTTTTCTGGTTGTTAGCCGTTCCTCTTCCTGCGAGGGAAGTCGCGATGCGGTTTGAAGACGGAGCCAATGATAACCTATCGACTTGCAGAAAAGTGAACAAATCGAAAGCCTATTTTTGAACAAATCAAACGCCGCGGGAAAGCGTCCACCGACGGATTGTGGTGCCGACGCGATTGCGGAAAACACGGCGGAAATCCTGATGCGAGGCATAGCCGCAGAGGGCGCCGACGGCGTCGGGCGCGATCTCGGAGAGGAGCAGTCCCTTGGCGCGTTCCAGGCGGCGCGCATGGATTTCGTCGAGGATCGTGCGGCCGAGTCCGGTGCGGAAAAGCTTGTCGGCGACGGTTCTCGAAACGCCCATGGAGGCCACGACGGCGCGGGGGCCGAAGCCCTCTTCGCAGGCGTGGAGGCGGATGAACTCCAGCGCGGCGGCGACGCGGCGGTCGCGGGCGAGGCGCGTGGAGGCGCGGAGCTCGACGCCGTCCGCCGGCACGAGGCGGCGCGGCGGAGTCGGGGCGGAGGGGCTGGCGAGCCAGGCGTCCAGCATGTCGGCCGCGACGCGCAGCTCCGCCTGAATGTCGTTCTTCACGCTCGTGAGCGTCGGCGTCGTCGCTTCGCAGACATGGGGGCGGTTGTCGACGCCGATCACGGCAAGGTCGTCCGGCACGGCGATGCCGGACTTCGCGGCGATCCACAGGACCGATTCGGCCACGAGGTCGTTGGCGGCCAGAAGGCAGCATGGCTTCGGAAGCGCTTCAAGCCAGCGACCAAGGCGAACGGCGAGCGGCGGCCGTTCCGGGGACTCGTCCCCCGTGGCGCCCGCGCCAGCGTCAAAGCGGTGGAAACGCTTGCCGGCCGCCGCGGCGCGGCGGGCAAAGGCTTCGCCGCGGGCGCGGCTCCAGTCGCTGTCTGGCGAAACGGGCACGAATGCAAACTCCCCGACGCTGCCAGCCTGGAAGAGAAACGTGCGGGCGGCGGCGTCAGCGATCGATTCCGGATCTCGGTCCACGAAGGAGGCGCGCGGATCGTCGGACTGTCCGTCCGAAGTCACGAAAACTGCCGGAACGGATTTCCCGATCGCCGAGCGCAGATCGGCCGAAGAGGCCGCATGGCCATAGACGAGCACGCCGTCCGGGCGGAGCGTCGACGCGAGAGTGGCGAGGGAGTCCGCGGGAACCGAAGCGCGGCGGATCGTCGGCGATGCGCCAGGCGCGCTTTCGATCTCCGCCGAAAAGAAGCGCCAGCGCCGCGCCGCGGCCAGACGGAGGATGAACGCATGGTTCTCCATTGCGTCCATGGTTCCCGCCGGCATGCACATGAGCACTGTCTTTTCGGCCATATCTTCTTCCCCGCATCCGTGTCGCGGAACCGAATCCTACCACAACCGCGCCTTCGGGAAAAGTCCGCAAAATATTCCCGCGCGCGTTGCGTCGCGCGGGCAGTTGTGGTAGTGTCCGCGCCCCTCCGCCCCCGGGTGGATGTTCCGGGGGCGGATCTGACATGAACGAAAAGACCAGATTGTTCGTGTGCCGGGAGACGGATCCGCGGGAAACACGCGTGGCGCTCGTCCCGGCCGATTGCAAGAAACTGTCCGCTCTTGGATACGAGGTGGCCGTGGAGTCCGGCGCCGGTCTGAAGAGCGGATTCCCGGACTCCGACTACGAGAGCTCCGGAGCGTCGGTGGCCGCGACCGGACCGGCGGCGGCTGCGGCGATGGCGGCGGCCGACGCCGTTCTGCGCGTCTGCCGTCCGGATTCGGCCTCCGGGATCAGGCCCGGCGCATTGCACGTCAGTTTTCTTGACCCGTTCCGCGAACGTCCTCTCGTTGACGAGATGGCAAAGGCCGGGGTTCGACTTGTCTCTCTTGAGATGATCCCGCGCACGACGCTCGCTCAGAAGATGGACGCCCAGAGCTCCCAGACGTCTCTGGCCGGATACGCCGCCGTGCTGGCGGCGGCCGCGCGCCTTCCCAAGGCGTTTCCGATGATGGTGACACCCGCCGGCACGATCACTCCGGCGCGCGTGTTCGTGATCGGCGTCGGAGTGGCGGGCCTTCAGGCGATCGCCACGGCCAAGCGCCTCGGCGCCCGCGTGGACGCCTTTGACACGCGTCCGGCCGTGGAGGAGCAGGTGCGTTCGCTCGGCGCCTCGTTCGTCAAGATCGACCTTGGCGGCGAAACAGGGCAGACGGCCCAGGGCTATGCCCGCGAACTTACGCCGGAGCAGCTCGCTCGCCAGCGCGAGGCGCAGGCGAAGGTGTGCGAAAGAGCCGACGTGGTTGTCACGACCGCCAAGGTGTTCGGCCGCCCCGCCCCGCGGCTCATCGGCGAAGACGTCCTTTCGCGCATGAAGCCCGGCTCCGTCGTTGTTGACATGGCGTCCGCGACCGGCGGCAACGTTGAGGGCAGCAGGCCTTTCGACGAAGTCGTGACGGACCGCGGCGTCATTCTCCTCCCCGGCGAGTCGCTTGAGCGCCGCGTTCCGCAGGACGCCTCGAAAATGCTCTCCGGAAACTTCACCGCGCTTCTGGAGCACGCGAGGGACAGGGAGACCGGTCGCTTTCGCGCGGCGGACGGCGACGAAATCCTCTCCGGCTGCATTCTGACCGACGGTGGCCGAATCGTTCATCCCCGCTTCGCATAGCGCGATTACAAGGATCGGCGACAATCAACTTTTCAACCTTTCAACTTTTCAACTTTTCAAC
This sequence comes from Verrucomicrobia bacterium UBA6982, assembly GCA_002448475.1. Taxonomy (GTDB): domain Bacteria; phylum Verrucomicrobiota; class Kiritimatiellia; order RFP12; family UBA3636; genus UBA3636. Next base: position 57,413 of record DJYI01000057.1, on the reverse strand, counting down.
CTTTCAACCTTTCAACCTTTCTTCCCATGGATCCGCTTCTGCTTTTCGTATTCGTTCTCGCCGCGTTTCTGGGCGTGGAGCTCGTGGCGAAGGTTCCCTCGCAGTTGCACACCCCGCTGATGTCCGGAACGAACGCGATCTCAGGCATAACCGTTGTCGGCGCCGTCGCCGTGGCGGCGGAGGCCGCGACGACGCACGGTCGCCTGCCGCGCCTTGCCGCCGCGCTTGGCTTCGCGGCCATCGTGCTTGCGGCGGTGAACGTAGTCGGCGGGTATCTCGTCACGGACAGGATGCTCGGAATGTTCAAGACAAAGACCGGCCGGGAGGGCAAGTGACATGAACCCCACGCTCGTCACGGTTCTCTACATGGTTTCCGCCGTGCTGTTCGTGCGCGGCATCAAGCTGCTTGGCAAGGCGGCGACCGCGAGGCGCGGCAACGCGCTGTCGGCCGCGGGAATGCTGGTCGCGACTGCGACTGTTCTTTGCGAACGCGAAGTGATTGGCTCGGGCGCTCGCGGCTACGCTGTCGCGCTGTGCGCCGTCGCGATCGGCTCCGTGGTCGGCGCCGTGTGGGCGCGGCGCGTCAGGATGACAGGAATGCCCGAGCTCGTTGCGCTCTTCAACGGCTTTGGCGGTCTCTCCTCGATGCTCGTCGCGGTCGCCGGCCACATGATGAAGGCTCCGGATGACGCGTTCACCGCCTCCACGCTGGCGGCGACGGTCGCCATTGGAGCGGTCGCCTTCACCGGCTCGATCGTCGCATGGGGAAAACTTTCCGGGAACTCCATACGCAAGTGGAGCCGCGTTCCGGGCAAAAACGCTGTCAACGCCGCCACTTGCGCGCTTGCGCTCGTCGCCGCCGCGGTCTATTCCGCGAGCGCCGGGAAGAGTCCGGCCTGCGCCGCGGCCGCGCTCGCCATCGTGTCGGTCCTTTCGCTCGCTCTCGGCTTCACTCTCGTGATCCCTGTCGGCGGCGGCGACATGCCGGTAGTCATTTCGCTTCTCAACGCGTTCTCCGGACTCGCGGCGGCCTTTGCCGGCTTCGCGATCGGAAACACGGTCCTGGTTGTGGCCGGGTGCCTTGTCGGCGCGTCGGGGTTCATTCTCACTCTCGTCATGTGCAAGGCAATGAACAAGGGCCTTGGAAAACTGCTCTTCGCGCCCGACCGCAAGGCGTCCGGCAGTCGCGGCGGCGCAGCAGGCGAGTCGCGCGAGCCGCGCGCGATGTCCGTAGAGGACGCCTGGGCGGTTCTCGACGCGGCTCGGACCGTGGCCGTTGTTCCCGGCTACGGCATGGCGGTCGCGCAGGCGCAACACGCGGTGAAGGAACTTGCCGACAAGCTGGAGGCGAATGGCGCCGAGGTCTTCTACGCCATCCATCCGGTCGCCGGGAGAATGCCGGGGCACATGAACGTGCTTCTCGCGGAGGCGAACGTGCCTTATGAACAGCTCAAGACGGCCGACGAGGCGAACCCGCTGCTCCCCTCGACGGACGTGGCGATCGTCATCGGGGCGAACGACGTCGTGAATCCGGCCGCGATCGAGGACCCGTCCTCTCCAATCCATGGAATGCCGATCGTAAACGCCTTCGAGGCCCGCACCGTGTTTGTCCTCAAGCGCGGACGCGGGACCGGATTCTCCGGTCTTGAAAATCCGCTCTTCACGCGCGAAAACGTCGCCATGGTCTATGGCGACGCAAAGCAGACCTGCACGGCGCTTGCCGCGGAGTTCGGGGCCTGAGCGGCGCTCGGCGGCCTTTCGCTAGCCGAGCAGCCCGCTTAGGGACTGGAACGTGATGGGCTTCAGGAGCATCCCCGTGAAGCCCGTCTCCGGAAGTTTGTCGCGAAATTCCAGGTCCGCCGTCACGGCATAGACGGGAAGATCCCTTAGGCGTGGATCGGCGCGTATTTCGCTAACAAGAGCCTCTCCGTCCATCTTTGGCATCCACAGGTCCGAGAAAACCAGGTCGAACGGCTTTGTTTTCGGGTCTTTGAGAATGGCCAGGGCCTCTTCGCCGTTTGAAGCCAGCGTCAGGTCGAAGTCGCCGATTTTGCCGAGCATGGCCTTTAGAACCATGCGGTTCATCGCCTCGTCGTCGGCCGCTAGAATCCTGCGCGGTCTGCCATTGGACTGAATCGCCAGCGCCGGCGGAGTGCCAGATCCGGCCGCCAGAAGCTGAGGCGGCAGCTCAAGATCGCCGGCGGCGACAGGCGGTTCGTCCGAAACGCTGGTTCCAGGCGCGATTACGGTGAATACGGATCCTTTGCCGAGAGTCGAGCGAACGACAAGGTCTCCGCCCATCGCGTTCGCCAGCTGGCGGCAGATGGCCAGGCCGAGGCCCGTGCCGCCGTTGCGCGAAGACTTGCTGCCGACCTGGACGTATGGCGTGGAGAGGCGCTTTAGATCGTCCTCGGAAATGCCGCATCCGGTGTCCTCCACGGCGAACCGGAACGTTCCTGCCCGTGGATCGTCCTTGTCCGGCTCGAACGACGCCCGGACCTCGATATGGCCATGTTTTGTGAACTTTGTCGCGTTGCCAACGAGATTGAAGGCGACCTGTCGGACGCGCTGGGGATCGACCATGAGAACGGGCATGTCCTTCACGGCGGCGCGAATTTCGACGTCGTGGTTTTTGTTCGCGGCCTTGAACGATTCCACTATGTCAAGCACCAGACGTCCGCAATCCGTCGGCTCCGGCTCGATGTTCATTCGACCGGACTCGAGTTTTGAGAGGTCAAGGATGTCGTTCACGAGGCATAGGAGGGTCTGCCCGCTCACGAGAATCGCGTCCACGGCGCGGTCGTGCTCCGCCTTGTCGGCGAATCCTCCCTTGAGCATCTGCGAAAAGCCGATTATCGCGTTGAGCGGGGTGCGTATGTCGTGGCTGACTGTCGAGAAGAAGAAGTTGCGCGCCTTGTTGATCTTTTCCGACTTGGCCCTTTGCTCCACCATCTTGATCTCGCGGGCGCGGAGGATTCTGAACAAGCTCAGCATTATGCCGAGCGTCAAGAGGAGCATGACAAGCTCCGCGATCGACGCGCGCAGCATCGCCGAGTCGGCGCGGCTCGTTTCGCGGATGATCGTGTCCGGAATTCCGCCGCCGGCGGCGGTGCGCGTCGCGGAGTTCATCACAAGCGAGTGCGTGGTCTGGCGGATCCACATCACCGAGGAGAACACGGTCGTCACGACGAACACAATCCACGCCACCGTGGTGTGCCCGAAGTGGTTTTCGTCGTCGCGCACGAAGAGAAGCCGGTAGAAAAGGAATCCCAGAACGCACCACGAAGCAAGAAGAAGGTATGACTCCGGCGCCAGCACGCTTCCCGCCAGATAGTTGGGAACAAGCAGCAGCAGGCCGAGAGCGACAGACATTGCGCAGCCGACGGATCCCATCATGCGGGCCCCGTTTTTGAAGGCGGCCGCGGAAACATACCAAAACGCCACGGTGGCGCCTATCGTGGAAACGTCAACCGGCCAGCCGATTACGGTGCGCCCGAGGAACGGAATGGGAAGCGAGACCAGTGTCACGAACAGGATCGCGTTGCGCGGAGACGCGTCGCGGTCCAGCAGCGCGAAGCGGCCCGGGATAAGCCGATCCCTTGCCATCGAGTGCATGAGGCGGCTCGTGGCCACGATCGAGGCGATTATGCCGGTCAGTTGCCCGCATAGCATCATGGCCGCCACGAGACCGATTCCTCCGCGACCAAGGATGGCCTGGGCCGCGGCGAAGACCGGGACGGAATCCTTCCCGGCAGACCCCCTGCTCGCCTTGAGGAATTCGTCCCAGGTCGAATAGCCTTTAGGGACCGCGAGAACCGGCAGCAGCGCGAGAAAGACGTAAACTGCGACGGAAACCGAGAGCGCCGCGACGAGAATCCCGAACGTCCGCCTGGCCGGAAACTTGAACTCTCCCGAAGAGTGGACGACAGCCTCGAACCCGACAAAGGCCCATGGCGCCATGGATACCATGCTTAAAACCTGCAGGAGGGGGCTGCGCTGACTGAACGGCGAGAATGCCGGACCAAGCGGCGCCGAAGCTCCTGCTCGGCGCGCCGCCGCGACTGCAAATAAAAGGAGGGCGCCAAGCGCGAAAAGAGCCGAGGCCGCAATCTGAAGTCGTCCGGCAAGGCGTTTGGAGAAAATGCACGCCGCCCCGGCGAATGCCGTCAAGCCCAGGCATAGCAGGATTTCGCCGAAATATACGTCAGAGCCCTTCAGAGTATAATGAAACCCGAACTGGAATGCGTCGCCAAGCGTGATTCTGGCCAGCAGAACGACGGACGTGGCGTTTGCCCACAGAACCGCGACGTATGTGAGGCACAGGAACCAGCCCACAAGAAAGGCGTGGTCTTCGCCAAATGTCTTCCGAACAAACGAAAATGGGCCGCCGGGGCCAGGGCAGCGCCGCGTCATGGCGTGGTAGCACCAGGCGACAGGCAACATGGCGAGAGCGCCAAGAACCAGTCCAAGAACAGTGCCAAGAGGACCGGCTCCGGGCAGAAACACCGTCCCCGGCATTACGAACGATCCCCACCCGACCGCGTAGCCGAACGAAAGCGCCAGCGCTCCGATCCACGAGAGATACGGTCTCGGGGCCGCAGGGCCCCAGTCACGCCCGTTTTGGAGTTTTCCCGTGTCGATTTGGCTGGCCGATGGCATCCGCTTTGATGTCATTGTGAAAATTCCGCATTCTTCTACGCGCAAGGCGTAGCCGAATTCTAGAACAACCTGAAAGCCAAAGCAACAGCCTTTTTTTGGCTCGGAAACTTGACGAAAAGTCCGCGCTCTGCCAGTATTTGCGCTCGTTAGCCAATCATTCGCACCCGGTTCTACGGGCCGGGAATCGAAAAGTTGCCGCGCGAAAACACAAAACGGAACAGCAAATGGCAAAGTCTGCACTCATTACCGGCATTTCCGGACAGGATGGCGCCTATCTAGCCAAGCACCTCCTCGGCCTCGGATACGAAGTCCACGGAATAATGCCCCGGCGCTCCACGCCGACGACATGGCGCCTCGAGTATCTTGGAATCCTCGGCGACGTGGATCTGATCGAGGGCGATCTGGCCGATTCGGCGGCGTGCATGGGCGCCGTCATGGAGACCAGGCCCGACGAGGTTTACAACCTCGGGGCGCAGAGCTTCGTGGCCACGAGCTGGCGTCAGCCGCTGCTCACCGCTCAGGCCACCGGACTTGGAGCGCTGAACATGCTGGAGGCAATACGGAAGGCGAGGCCCGAGGCGAAGTTCTACCAGGCGTCCACGTCCGAAATGTTCGGAGGTATGAAGGATCGCCCGCTTCAGGACGAGAACACTCCGTTCCACCCGCGCTCCCCATACGGCGTTGCCAAGCTTTTTGCCCACTGGTCCACGATAAACTACCGCGAGAGCTTCGGCCTGTTCGGCTGCTGCGGCATACTCTTCAACCACGAGTCCCCCCTGCGCGGCATAGAGTTTGTCACGCGCAAGGTGACAGACGCCGTCGCCCGCATCAAACTCGGGCGGCAGAAGGACCTGCATCTGGGAAACATCGACGCAAAGCGCGACTGGGGCTTCGCCGGCGACTACGTGAAGGCGATGCACATGATGCTCCAGCAGCCTGAGCCGGACTGCTATGTCGTGGCCACGGGAGTCACGACAACCGTGCGCGACATGTGCCGCATCGCCTTCGCCCATGTCGGTCTTGACTACAGGGACTTTGTCGTCGTGGATCCGAAGTTCTACCGCCCCGCGGAGGTCGAAATCCTTCTAGGCAATCCGGCGAAGGCCAACGCGAAGCTTGGCTGGAAGGCGGAAACGACGCTGGAGGAACTCATGGGCATGATGGTTGACGCCGATCTGGAGCGCGTGAAGCGCGAAACACGCTAGCGACTATGAAAAAGGACAATTCTCCTCTCTGTCTGGTTTCCGTCGCGGCGCTCGCCGCGCTTTTCGCCGTCCCCTCGGGCGGATGCCTCGCGGTTAAGACGGAGCACGAGGTCAAGCCCATCCATATCACAATGGATGTGAATCTCAAGGTTGACAGGGAAATCGAAAAGACGATGGAGGCCGAGAACCGCACGCCTCTGCCCGGAGCCGAGATAATCCGCAGCATGGCGGACTCGGGACTCATCGGCATGGACAACCGCGGATATTTCGTCGCGCGCGGGGAAATCTCGGAGGAACAGCGCGACGCGATCGACGACTACAATTCCGCGCGGCGCGCCAAGATGGTTGAAATCGCCGCCTCGACCGGGGTGTCGCGCGCCGACGTGGAAAAGCGCCGCGTTGTCAAGATCCGTCAGCGCCTGCCGGAAGGCAAGGGCCTCTGGTATCAGCTCGACGACGGTTCCTGGACCCAGAAGAAGTGAAAGCGAAAACTCGGAAAACGCGCGTCGCGGTCATTGGCTGCGGCGTGATTGGTCCTCTGCATCTCAAATGCTACGCGGCGCTGCCGAACGTGGAAGTCGCCGCCGTCTGCGACCTGCGGGAAGAACGCGCCCGCTCCGCCGCCGAACAGTTCGCGGCCGGGCGCTGGACAGTCGAGTCCGCCGAGGTGTTTGCCGATCCCGGCATAGACGCCGTGTCGATTTGCACCGACCACGCCTCGCACGCATCGCTCGCCTGCGCGGCGCTTGCCGCCGGAAAGCACGTCCTCTGCGAGAAGAGTCTCGCGCGCGTCCCCGCCGATCTGCGCCGCATGCTCGCCGCCGCCGCCGCTCGCCCGGAGCTTGTCGCGGCCGGAGTGTTCCAGCACCGGTTCGAACCTGTGCCGAACGTTGTCCGCGACATCATCGCCGCCGGCGGTCTTGGCCGTCTTCTGCTGGCCTGCGGGACTCTGCTTTGCCACCGTTCCCGTGAATACTACGAAGGCGACGCCTGGCGCGGCACGATTCGAGGTGAAGGCGGATCGGCGCTGATCAATCAGGCGATACACTACTTCGACCTTCTGCTGTGGATGTCCGGCGGCGCGACGGCGGTTTCGGCCTTTCAGGCAAATCTCGGGCACGAGGGCGTAATCGAGACCGAGGACACCATTTCGGTCGCGGTCCGTTTCGCCAATGGCGCGACGGGGGCGTTTTCGACGTCAAACGCCGCCGCCCAGAACTGGAGTAGTTCCCTGCGCTTTGTCGGAACGAAAGGATCCGTCGAACTTCGCGACGACAGGCTTTTCGCGGTTGACTTTCCCGGCGACCCAAAGGCGGCTGCCAGCGTGGAGGCCCGAGTCGGTCGCGCCGTCGCAGCCGCCGAAAAGACCGTGTCGCACAAGGGGAAGGAATACTATGGAGTCGGTCACATGGCGCAAATCGAGGATTTCGTTCGCGCCATTCGCACCGGAACTCGTCCGAAGGTGACATTCGCCGACGCCGCCGAAACCGACGCCCTCGTATTTGAGGCCTACAGGAGCGCCGCCCGCGCCGCGTCCCGCCGCCGCGACTGACAAGATTGAACGTGAAAAAAGTGCTTGACTTCGACAAGGCGCCCTGCTATCGTCCTTTCCCGTCACGCGCCCATGGGCGCAGTTGAACTTTCCCGTTCCGGTGTAGCGTAGCGGTAGCGCAGGGGACTGTTAATCCCTTGGTCGCTGGTTCGAATCCAGCCACCGGAGCCATTTTGGAAACCTCTTGAAACTCAGTGTTTTCAAGGGGTTTCTCGTTTGTTCGGCGCTTGACTTGCACATGCGTGCAAGGCTGGCCTTTGCCATTTTCGTCTTATTTCCATCTTTGGCTAGCTAGTGATAAATAACAACGCCGCCGAAGGCTGCCATCCCAAATGGGATTTTCGATGGAGGCAAACTACATGGCGGCTCCGTTTTTTGGCTAGCCAAAGGATAGAGTGCGGCGACTCCATGGGAGCGCGGGCTTCCAGCCCGCGAAAATGGACTCGCCTCGCCACTCCCTGGGAGCGCGGGCTTCCAGCCCGCGAAAATGGACTCGCGGCGGCGCACCCTGGGAGCGCGGGCTTCCAGCCCGCGATGGGAGGCGTACGGCGGAGGCGCGGCGGGCGATTCGGGCGCGCTATGCACCGATGGCCAATTTCATTTATGCCTCCCCTACGCAACGGAAACCATCCGCGTTGCGTTGTCGGGGGAGGTTCGTTGCATTTCTATGGGATGGTAGTGGGATGGATCCATGTCGTTATGGTGACGAACCGGCCGATGGAGAAACTGTTGTATAACGGTATTGTCCGCCTCGAGCGGGCGTTGTAGAATTGGCGTCGTTATGCGCGAGTTGTCATCCAAGCCCCACACGGGATACGTGGAAGTCTCGGACGCCCTTTCCGCCGACATCCGCAGCGGGAGGTACGCCCCCTACAGCCCGTTCCCCAGCGTCACCGCGATCATGCGGCGCTTCGGGGTTTCCCGCGTGACCGCCTCCCATGCGATGGCAGAGCTGAAGCGGCGCGGGGTCGTCGTCGGCCTTCCCGGCGCCGCGACGACAGTGCGCAACCGCACCGTGGGTCTGATCTTCCCCGGCATCGCCTACGCCGAGTCGTTCCAGCAGATCATGGCGGGCCTCGCCCGCTGCTGCCAGCGCGAAGGCTGGAAGATGGCCTTCGCCGAGGCGTTCTCCGACGACCCGCGCAAGCGGGCGCAGGAGGCCCGGACCCTCGCCGAGACGTTCGTGCACCAGCATGTCGTCGGTGCTATCTTCCAGCCGGTCTCGCTCACCGACGACGCGGTGGAGACCAACCGCCGCATCGCCTCCGGCTTCGAGAAGGCCGGGATCCCGCTCATCCTCCTCGACAACGACATCGTGCCGCCGCCGGAGCGCAGCGCCCACGATCTGGTGGGCGTCAACAACTTCGAGGCCGGCCGGCGGATTGCCGCCCACCTCGTGGATGTCGGCGCGCGCCGCGTCTCCTTCCTCCTCCACCGCAACGCCGCCCCAAGCGTCAAGCTCCGCCGCGACGGCGTCGCCACCCTGCTCGCCGACACGCCCGGCGTGGCGTTCCGCGACCTCGTGTCGGAGCCGGACGACACCGTTGCCGTATCCCGCTTTCTCCGCGCATGGCGCCCCGACGCCTTCGTCTGCGCCAACGACAAGTCGGCCGCCATCCTGATGCATTCGCTTCGCGCCCTCGGCCGCCGCATCCCGGAGGACATCCTGATGGCCGGCTTCGACAACATCCAGATCGCCTACGTCACAACGCCTTCGCTCACGACGGTCCGTCAGCCCTGCGCCGAAATCGCCGAGACGGCCATCAAGGCGCTTGCGGAACGCATTGCCAACCCATCGCTTCTGCCGCGCGAAATCTTTCTGCCCGCGCCGCTCGTCGTGCGCGAGTCAACTAAACGCAACGCCCTTCCCGGCAAACACAGAACCAAGGAGAAACGCAAATGAACACGAAGAATGCATGGACGCTGGCCGCATGCCTGTCCGCCCTGGCCGGGGCCGCGTCCGCCAACGTAGTGGCGTGGTACCGCTTCGGGGAACTCGACCCCGGCGTCGAGGCCACGACGGGCACCGTGATTGCGAACACGGCCGCCCCCGGAACCCTGGAGGGGACGGTGAACACCTTCGGCTCGACCGTCGGCAGCGGCGGCGTCCTGCCCGTCGGGACGACCTCGTTCGGCGCCCGGCTGAAGGTCTGGGACCCGCTTTCCGGGCAGTACCACGAGAACAACCGGGCCATGCACTTCGGCGCGCGGACGCCGCTCGCGGCGAACGCCACCGGCGCGCCGGGGTCGTGCTACGTCGTCCCGTCCGGCTCCGCCGGACCGCTCGACACCCTCACCAACATCACCGTCGAGGCGATCTTCCGCCTCAACGACGACGTCCCCGACGGCTTCACGGCCTGCCTCGTGGACAAGGCCGGGACCGACGGCTACAAGAACCGCTGGGGGATCACCTTCAACGCCAACGGCATGTGGCAGCGCTTCCGCCGCTGCAACCTGGACGGCACCGGCAGCGAACAGGTCGAGGGGTTCACGTGCGGAGCGGGCAAGGTCACGCGCGGCGTGTGGCACCACGCGGCCTTCACCTTCGACGCCAACGGCCAGGCGGCCCTCTGGCTGGACTACGAACGCCTCGGGACAATGACGAAGGCCGGGACGAGGCTGGAAAAGGCCGTGAGCCAGTTCACCATCGGCTGCAACCCCGGCATCGCGAACCGCACCTTCCCCGGCGAAATCGACGAGGTGCGCATTTCCGACTGTGCCCTCAACGCCTCGCAGTTCCTCCGCATCAAGCCCGTCGTCGAGGGGCTGGACCCGGACACCCTCTTCTACCAGCCTTTCGACTATGACGAAGGGCCGATGCCGCTCACGGCGATGGACATCAACGCCGCCACAAACGCGGGCGCGCTGGAGGCGAAATTCGTCTATCTGGACGTCGCGAACTCGGTGCCGCGGGGATCGTCCGACATTCCGGGGACGACCGGCCAGCTGCGCCAGCACGTGCTGGCGCCGGAGAACACGAACGGCGGCTCGATGTATTCGGTGACGGGCGCGCTGAACAAGGCCACTTCGGTCTGCGTCCTCGACCCCGACCAGACGATCTACACCAACAGCTTCACGGCGGAGATGTTCTTCAAGGGCGACGCCGGCAAGGTCAATCCCGGCGGCGGCGCCCTGACGCTCATGTGGGGGCAGCTCAAGGTCTTCGTGGGCGCCAATGGCTCGACGGCCGCGCGCGCCTTCAACTCGCTGAACGGCTACGACTGGCAGACGGGGGAAATCACAGGCGGCGCCGCGCGGCTCCTCGACGGGAAATGGCACCACGTCGCGGTCGTTTACGACTACGCCCCGAGCAACTTCACCTACTACGTCGACTATGTCCCCCTCGGAACCAAGACGACGCGCATCTACGAGGGGGCCAACCGGCGCGACGCCTTCTGGTTCGGGCGGCAGGTCGCCGACGACAACCAGCACTTCCCCGGCTGGCAGGACTCCCTGCGCATCGTGAAGCGGGCGCTGAAGCCGCACGAGTTCCTCACCACGCACGCCGTCCCGGCGCGCGATCCGGCGACGCTGGCCCACATCTCCTTCGATGCCGACTTCTCCGTCGAGCCGTATCCTTCGGTGGAGCGCGCCGGCACGGCCGCCCCCTTTGCCGACTCGGGCGCGTTGCCGAAAATCGATACGGAGAAGACGCGGGGCAAAATCTGGCTGGACGGACTTGGCAAGTCGAACGGCAAGGAGAGCACCGGCAGCGTCCGGATGGCGGCAAGCCAGGTGCGCTTCCCCTGGAACCCGCTCTTCGAGCGCGCCGCGTTCACCGTCGAGTTCTTCGCCAAGCTGGAGTCCCTTCGCGGAACGCCGCACTTCCTGCGCCTCAACCGCAGTCGAGACAACTGGACCTACAGCTCGACGTGGGCGCTCGGCGTCGACTCCACCACGCGCCACCTCGTCATGCACGCCTACATGCAACGCTTCGACGGGCATTCAACGACTGCTCCCCGGACTTCACCGGCGCCACCGGGAAGGCCGTTCCCGACGACGGGCGCTGGCACCACTACGCGCTGACCTCGCAGCTCTCGGACGGAACGAACACGACGCTGACGGCCTACATCGACTACGAGCCGGTCGACCAGCCCCAGACCATCGACGGAGTCTTCTGGTATCCCACGACGGGGACGTGCCTCTCCGTCGATTCCGGCGAGCCGTTCACCGGCTGGATCGACGAAATCCGCTTCACGGACGGTGTCCGTCCCGTCGCCTCGTTCATGCGCGCGGAACCGCTGGCATTCATCATCGTCGTGCGATAGGCAGCCAACCATGAGTCAAGGTCCTTTACCGCCGACCTGCCTCTTGCCGGCCGGCCTCGATTTGGGCGGAAGCTGGGGCTTCCGCTTCGAGGAAGGGAAGTCCATCGAGGAGACGGCCGGCGCGTCCTTCGCGGCGACGGACACGATGGTCGTGCCCGGTTGCTACGACACGATGCCGCAATGGCTTCTGAAACGCGGCACCGGCCTCTACCGCCGCACGTTCACCCTTGGCCGCCCCGTGGAAAACGCCTGGCTGGTGGTCGATGGCATGGGCCTGCGCGGCCGATTTGAAATCGACGGCCGGGACCTTGGCGTGCATCCATTCCCATACTCGCGTCTCGAACTCGAGACCGGGCCGCTCGCGGCGGGCGAACACACCCTCTTCGCCGCCCTGGACAACCGCTTCGATTGGGCGACGAACAAACTCGCGCGGCAGTATTACGACTTCTACCTCCATGGCGGCTTCTACCACGGTGTCCGGCTCGTCTTCGACAACCGGAAACTCTTCGTGCGGACACGCGGCATCGCCACGGGCGAAGTGGAAATCGAGGCCGTCAACTTCGCGGAACCCGACTTCGACGCGACGCTCCTCTTCGACGGCCGCAACGAAGTCGCGGCCACGTTCCGCGACGGTCGCGCCATCGTCCGCGTCCCCGACTTCCGACTCTGGTCTCCGGAGTCGCCGAACCTGCACATTGTGGAATTGTCCGCAAAATGCAAAGCCCGCTTCGGCATTCGCCAGGTCGAGGCGCACGACCGCCGCATCTGGCTCAACGGCAAGCCCGTCTTCCTCAAGGGCGTGAACCGCCACGAGGCGGACATGCAGTTCGACGCGGCCACGTCCGAGGCGCAGATGCTGCGAGACCTCCAGCTCATCAAGGGGCTTGGCGCGAACTTCGTGCGCGGCGCCCACTACCCGCAGACGCCGCGCTTCCTCGACCTCTGCGACGAACTCGGCGTCCTCGTCTGGGAGGAGTCGCTCGGCTGGGGCAACGGCCAGCCCTACACGCAGTGCCTCGACGGCATCGACGAACTGGCCGACCCCGAGTTCGCCGAGGCGCAGGTGCGCCAGACGCGCGAGATGGTCCGCGCCAGCATCAACCACCCCTCCGTGGTCATCACGGGCTTCCTCAACGAGTGCGCCAGCAACCGGCCGGCATGCAAGGAGCTCGTGGACCAGCTAGTCGCGGCGATCCGCGCCGAGAACGCGGGACACCTCGTCACCTTCGCGACGAACTGCGGCTGGTTCCACGACCTCTGCAACGCCGACACCGACATCCTCGCCTTCAACACCTATCCGGGAACCATCCCGAACCAGCCGGGGCTTCCCGCCGAACTGGCCGAGAAAGTGCGCGACCTCGACCCCGGCGGCGAGGGGACCGCGGGCTTCAACGTCGTCGCCCGCCGCTTCCGGGAGCAATACCCGGACAAGCCGATCATCGTCTCCGAATGCGGCTGCGGCGCCCTCTACGGCTGCCACGATCCGCTGGCCAGCGTCGGCTCCGAGGAATTCCAGGACGAGTACCTGACCGACATCCTGGAGGCAATCCGCGACAACCCCGACATCGTGGGCTACGCCGTCTGGCAGTTCGCCGACACGCGCTCCTACCACCGCAACAGCAACCTCCACAACGGCAAGCTGTTCGGCGTGAGCATCGCGGGCATCTTCACGCACGACCGGCGGCCGAAGATGGCCGCGGCGACGGTGCGCCGGTTCTTCTCGGCGATTCCATGAAACCGGCATCGCCCCCATCCAACATCCTCGGCCGCCCGCTGACGCCCGGGGAGCGGCGCCGCTCGCAGCGCCACTACTGGCGCTTCTGCCTGCTCAACGGGGCAAGCTACATGTGCCTTGGGGAGAACGTGCTCATCCTCTTCGCGGCGAACCTCGGTGCGCCGAACGCCGTCGTGTCGCTCATCGGGGCGATGCTCTACGTCGGCTACGCGATGCTGCCCCTGGGGGTGCGCGGGACGGCACGGCGCGGCGCGGCGCGGTCGCTGGCCGACTTCTGGGTCGCGCGCAACGCGGCGGCGCTCTTCACGGCCTCGGCGGCGCTCGCGGCGGTCTTTTCGGCCGCCGCGTCGTGGGGGGTGCTGCTCGCCGGATCGCTGCTCTTCTACGGATGCCGCGCCGCCGGGACGGTGATGGGGACGCCGCTCGTGGGCGACATCTCGTCGCCGGAGGAGGCGCCGGAAACCATCGGGCGGGCGCAGGCCTTCTTCAACGCCAGCGCCGTCGCGGCGCTCGCGGCCATCACCGCCGTCACCGCCCGCTGGCACGGGACGGCCGTCCTGGCGGGCATCATCGTCCTCGGCTCAAGCCTCGGCGTGGCCTCGTCGCGCTTTCTGCGCGGCATCCAGGAGACCGGCGCCGTGCGCGAGGCCGCGTCCCGCCCGCTTCTCCCCGGAATGCGCGAGGCGTTGAAAAGCCGCGGAATGCGGCGCCTTGCGGCCGCGTGGTCGCTCCTGAACCTCGCGGCCATGATGCTGATTCCGCTTTCCATGCTCGCGCTCAAGCGGGGGTGCGGACTTGGCGACGCCGGGGCGCTCGTCTGCGCCTGCGCGCAGTTTGGGGCGGGGTGTCTGGCGTCGTTCGCGAGCGGATGGCTTTGCCGGCGCATCGGTTCGCGGGGCGTTCTCGTCGCCGTGGCGCTCTCGTTCGCCGCCGTCCCCTTCGCGTGGCTGGCCATTCCGGGCGAAGGCGCCTGGACGCTGGTGGCGGGATGCGCGCTTTTCTCGTGGCTCGGCGCGTCCAGCACCCTTCTGCTCAATGCGACGCAGAGCCACTTCCTCGCCATCAGCCCCGACAAGTCGGAACAGGTCGCCGGGTCCGTGGCGCTCAATCTCGCCACCGGGGCCGGGGCCGGCATCCTCGGCTCGATCCTCGGCCCGTGGCTCGTGACGCTCGCGACGCATTGGGCTCCCGCTCTGCCGCAGGGAACCTTCGGCGGGCCGCTTGGCATTTTCCGCCTCTACTTCCTCCTCCTCGTCCCCCTCCTCGCGGCCGCGATCCACGCCGCGCTGCGTCTGCGGTTGCGTTTTCCCGAATACGTCGGCCGCACCCTCGACGGGGGGCCCGACTTTGAAGTGCCGCCCGCGCAACATCCCGACACGAAGGCGATCCTGCGCGACTACGTCCGGCGCTTCAACGCGATGGACGAGGAACTCTACGCAAACGCCATCCCCAACGCCGGCGCGGAAGAGTGGATGATGGAGAACGTCCCGCTCTTCGAATGCCCCGACAAGGACATCGAGCGCACGTACTACTTCCGCTGGTGGACCTACCGCAAGCACCTGCGCCGGGGCGCGGACGGCGGCTGGCGCGTCACGGAGTTCCTGCCCAGGGTGCCGTGGAGCGGCACCGACAACACCATCGTCTGCCCCGCCGGCCACCACTTCCGCGAGGGGCGCTGGCTCCGCGACCCGCAGTACCTCGCCGGCAACGCTCGCTTCTGGCTTTCCTCGCCGGACGCGGACCACCGCTGGCGCTATTCCAGCTGGCTCTTCACGGGAGTCTGCCAGTTCGCCGAAGCGCACGGGCTCGACAACCTGCCCGTCGATCTTCTGGACGACGCCGTGCGCTACTACCGCCGCTGGGAGGAGGGCTTCGACGGCATTTCGCTCTGGCCGGCGCAAAACACCGGCCGCATGGGCGGCGACGGCAAGGGCGGCTTTCTTTCCGTCGATTCCCGCGAGGGCACCGAAATCTCGCTTGGCGGCAGCGGCTGGAAACCGCTCATGAACGCCGCGATGTGGAGCGAAGCCGCAGCCATCGCCGCCGTCGCGCGTCGCGCCGGACGCGACGCGCTGGCCGACGAATTCAAGGCGAAGGCCGAGGGCGTCCGCAAGGCGCTGATGGGGAAGTGCTGGAATCCGGCGACGGGCTTCTTCTCGACACGCGGCTACGACGGGGCGCTGAACCCCGTCCGAGAGCTCCACGGCTACGCGCCGTGGTACTTCGGCGTCCCCGTCGATGTCGCGCCGGACTGGTCGCAGCTCTCCGACCCCCAGGGCTTCGCCGCGAAATACGGCCTCACCTTCCCGGAACGCCGCGCCCACGGCTTCGCCATCGACCGCGCCGGCCATGAGTGCAAATGGAACGGCCCGAGCTGGCCCTTCGCGACTTCCATCGCCCTCACGGCCCTCGCCAACGACCTCCACGCGCATCCGTCCGACGAAGGACGGCGGGCCTTCGACTTCCTGATGTGGCAGTACGCCGCGCAGCAGAAGCGCACGCGCGACCGCGACAACGGCTGGAACGTCCAGCCGTGGATTGACGAGAACTGCCACCCCGACCAGCCGGAATGGCTCTCGCGCTCCATCATCCTCGCGAACCCCGAGATGCGGGCGCGGTTCCCGGAGGAGCGCGGCAAGGACTACAACCACTCCACCTTCTGCGACCTCGTGGTCTCTGGACTCGTCGGCATCGTGCCGGACGGGGCGCGCGGCTTCGCCGTCGATCCGCTCTGCGACCCGCGCTGGGACTATTTTACCCTTTCGCGGCTCGCCTACCGCGGCCACAATGTCGCGGTCTCGTGGCGGCGCGGTCGCTCGGGCCTCACCGTGGCGCTCGACGGCCGCGAAGCTGCGCACAGTCCGGATCTGGCGCGCCTGTACATCCCGCTGGACGGAACCTCCGGCACCAATCGTATTATGGTGTTCCCGGACTCGCGGGCGAAAGCTTGCCTGAAAACAAGTGACGCAAAAGTAGGCCAGTTGTTTGTTGCATTCAGGGGCAGTTCCCGGTAGTCTTTTCCAAACATTTGCCCGGTAATGCCTTCCTTCCAACAGCCCATCCACTGTTCCCATGAACCTCCCCTTCCGTCCTTCGCCCGTGATTCTCGCCCTCCTCGGCTTCTTCCTCTCTTGCGGGGCTCTTGCTGAACCCCTTGCGCCATCTCCGGTTGGCGCGTGCCTCTTCGCCCCGGCACATGGGGAAGACGTCGCCGACGCCCTCCAAGCGTTCATCGACGCCAACCCCAACCGCACCCTCTACCTCCCCGACGGCACCTACCTCCTCTCGCATCCCGTCGCCACGCCCGCCGACCCGAAGCTTGCCGTCGAGCTACGTCTCGACAACTTCGCCGTCCTCAAGGCCACGCCGGATTTTCCCGAGCACCAGCCGCTCGTCCGCCTCGGCGGCATCCATCCCGCCAACGACATCCGCGCCTCCGGTAGCGTCTACGCGCTCCAGGGCGGCGTACTCGACGGATCCGGCCGCGCGGCCGGCGTCTGCATCGAATCCGGCCGCGAGACCCGCGTCCAGAACGTCTCCATGAAGAACGTGTGGTACGGTCTCAAGATTCTCCGCGGCGCGAACAACGGCTCCTCAGACTGCGACATCCGCGACGTGAACATCACCGGCAACCGCCAGCCCGGCTCCGTCGGCGTCCTGCTCTTCGCCTACGACAACACGCTCACCAACATGCGCATCGCCGACTGCCAGATCGGCGTCCGAATCCGCGCCGGCGGCAACCTGCTCACGAACATCCACCCGCTTTGGACCAATCCGGGGGACCAGTACGACGCCGGCATCGGCTTCGACGTCGGCGCGTCGGACACCTCGTTTGTCCGCTGCTACTCCGACCACTTCACTACAGGCTGGCGGTTCCGCAAGGGATCGGACCGCTGCGTCCTCGACGGCTGCATCAACTTCTGGTATTCGTCCTCGCCCGGGCGCCGCCACACGGCCCTTCGCAGCGACGGGCCCTTCGAGGCGATGGTCACCGGAATGTGGTTCGGCTTCCGGGACCGCCAGGCAGTGAATACGGTCCTCCAATGCGGCGCCCCCGGCGGCAAGGGCTTTATTGCGGATCCCCGGCTCTACGAAAGTAACCTCAACGATCCCGCCGACGCCTTCCGCGACTATCTTCGCGGCACCATCCACGGCGTGGGCTATCCGCCCGCCGGGCCCGTGCTGCGCGTCCCGCGCATCGACTCCGCGGCGGCGCTCTTCGGAAAACCGCCCGCGCTCCCCCCGCCGGGCGAGACAGCAAGCGCACCAAAGCAAGAATGGGGCTGGACATTCGTGTCCGTCACCAACGGCGTGTGTGACGACGTGTGCCCCGCGCCCTGCGGCGACGCCGACCTCTCGTACCATTTCCGCTGCCTCCACGACGCGGGCGGCCTTCTCGTCGAGACCGTCGTGCGCGACGACGACGTGGCGACCGACACCTGCCCGGAGGGTTCGGTCGACTGCCGCTCGTGGCTCGACGACTGCGCCGAGGTGTTCCTTGACGGCGAGATGGCGCGGCTCGACGACAGCCGCAAGGATGGCGGCAAGCACCTCTGGCACGGCGGCGAGTTCGTCCTCGTCGCCAACGGCGCCGCGCAGAGCAACTCCTCGGCCGCGCCCAAGGGGTACATCCTCCCCGATCGCGCCTTCGGCCCCGACTGCCCCGATGCGAACTGGTGGACCGGCGAGGCGTTTGTCCTTCCCGGCTACGGCCACGCCGAACGCCTCTACATCCCCTGGCGCTCCATGGGGCACCAGACGCCCCCGGCGCGCGTCGGCTTCACGATCTCGCTCCAGGACGACGACAACGGCGGCGAGCGCGACCACACCCTCTACTGGACCGGCAATCCCGCCAAGCCCCACCTCGACGAACGCGCCTACGGCGTCCTGGAATTCTAGCCTAGACCGAAGTTCCATCGCTTTTTTGAGCGGCCGACAGCGATGAAACCCTTGTCGCTGGCACGTCTCGGCATGGCGGAACTCGTCTCGTCGAAGCCTTGCTCCGAGCGGGACATCGTGTTGGCGATGCGGACGAGGCGAAACGCAAGAAAAGGACCGGGCTTTCGGCGGGCGGATTCGCCCTGCGGGACTGACGCGGGGTCATGTCGGCGCTCGCCTCGCAGTGCCGCACCACGGTCGAAGCGGGCGGAATCCCGGTCTCGATGGACACGGAGCCGACCGCGTATCAGGCGGAGGTGTTTCGGTTGTTGTCGGCGAAATCTCCAGTATGGGGCGGTGTTCCCAGAAACCGGAACGAGACTTGGGCGGGCGGAAATGCGCCCGCACCGCTCAAATAAAGGCCCACCCGCTTCTGGGGAGGTGCGCCTTAGCGCTGGAACTTCGGTTTAGGTTCGTCTCCACGACCGATTGTCCAGCGCTGGAAATCTGATTTGCAGGAGTCGCGGACGGGCGCGACCAAAAACTGTCCGTGCAGCGGAACGCAAAGAGCGCTATGAAATAGCGGCTGTGGCATCGGACG
>DJYI01000057.1:25592-38372 GCA_002448475.1 Verrucomicrobia bacterium UBA6982 | reverse complement strand
CATCCACCGCTATTCGGCATCGAACATTTCAACCTTTCAACTTTTCAACCTCTCAACTGGGCGAAGACCCGGGCACATCGGCACGAGCGATTGCGGCCTTTGCGTTCTGACAAAGTCTGGTCGCGCCACACTACTTCCGTTTCGCATGCGAAACGCCGAAGCGGAAAGGCGTCTGCAAGTGGTGGATTGCGAAGCTCGCGGAACTAAACGCGGCTGAATTGGCTACGCCTGTTTTCCTGACTCGTATGCCTCCTGGAATACGGGCAGGTTCCTGACGGCGCCCTTCTCGTAAGCTCCGGTGCCGTAGATGACTCCGCGCTCGACGCTGCCATCCATGCAGTCGCGCATGAAGCCGCGCAGGCCGGCGAGCGTCGGCTCCATCATGGCCTTGTCCTCGTCGGCCGCCGTGACGACGAGCCAGAATTCTGTGCCTTTGAAGCGTCCGAAGTCGTCCCAGCGCGACACGGTGCGGTCGATGAGGGCCTTGAGCTGCGCGTTCATTGAGTAGAAGTAAACAGGCGTTGCGAGGACTATGGAGTCTGCGGCGAGCATTTTCTCGACGATTTCGTTGGCGTCGTCCTGCTGGATGCACTTGTGGAGCTTCTGGCAGGCGTAGCAGCCGGTGCAGTATCCGATTTTCCTTTCGGCGATGCGGATTTTCTCCACTTCGTTCCCGGCCTCGCGTGCGCCCTTGGCGAACTGGTCGCACAGGAGGTCTGAGTTGCCGCCCTTGCGAGGGCTGGCGGAAAGGATGAGGATTTTCTTCATGGCGTTGTCAGGTGTGCGACGAGTTTGAAAAAACGGCGGCGGGACTTCGCCTCGTCGTCAAGCGCGTCCCAGTCGGTCCAGTCGGACTTGTCGGCATCCAGATGTTCTGCGGCGAGCGTCGTGATGGCGGTGTCCGCCGGGAGGTTCGTGATGGCCGTGACGGTGGGCACATCGTTTGTCATCGAAACAGCCGCCTTCAGCTCGGCCTTTTCGAAGGTGACGGTGGCGGTGCCGGTTCCAAGGGCCTCGGCAAGTCCGTCTGTGGAGACGAGCTTTCCGACGCGCGTGTAGGAATAGCCGCCGGCAGCACCGTAGAAGAGCACGAGGCAGTTTGAGCCGTAGAGCATCAGATCGCCAGGGGCTATGGTGTCGCAATATTCCGACGCTGTCGGAAGCGTCACGCCGTAGCGGTATTTTTCGTTGCCGTTGAGTTCGCTCATGTCGAGCGTGAGCGGAAGTTTCTCTAGGAAGGCTCGGCCTGTGGCGGAGTCCTCCACGATCGCGGCAAAGCGCCTGTCGCCGGCGGAGACGACGATGACCGTCTCGCCTGTCTCTGCGAGCGGGGTGCCTGAAAGGGCGGCAGCGCCGCAAACGGCGGCGACGGCGGAGTGGAATTTTGGATGGATACGACTCATCGTGGACGCGGCCTTCATGGTCATTCCTGAAAAAGCTGGCCGGGGAGTTTCAGCTTCTCCTTCGGCGGGAAGGTCGCGTCGAAGGCGGCGAAGCCTTCGGGGTTCTGCTGGCAGGCGAAATAACCCTGCGGCGTCGCGTATTCGCCGGTGATGCCGTCGAGGTAGCCGGGCCGCAGCTCCTTGCAGAGGAAGAAGGAGTCGTCCTCGCCTTCGGGGAGTCCGTGGTAGCGGATGCCGAACGTTCGCGCGTAGGTAAAGCCGCTCTTGCCGTAGAAGCCGATGTTCCCTTCAAAGCAGACGGCCCCGAAACCGAGTGCTGCGGCCTGTTCGAGCGAGAAGTCGAGAAGTTGCTTCCCCAGACCGCGGCGCTTGAGGTTCGGAGCGATGCAGATCGGCCCCATCGTCAGAATCGGGACGTCGCGGCCGTCGTCGGCGGAAATCGCCGTGCGAACGAAGACGTTCTGCCCGACGATCCGTCCGTCGCGCTCCATCACGAGGTCGAGTTCCGGCACGAACGCCGGATCGTCCCGCAGGCGGTGAAGGACATAATGTTCCAGCGCTCCGGGACGGTAAACGTTCCAGAAGGATTCCCGAACGAGGTTTTCGACCGCGCGGTTGTCATTTGTTGTTTCCAGTCTGATTTTCATGGTCTCACCAGATCCTTCCGTTCCAGTCCCGGGCAGATCTGGAAGGAGTCGGCGTTCGTCCACTCAAGGGGGAAAGTCCGGCACCTCTCGGGCTTCACTGCATTGATGCGGCAGAGGTTGTCTTCCGTGAGCCACGCACACGCGCCATTGAGCCGGCTCTTGAGGATTAGGCTTTTCCTGTCTGGCGAGATTTCCGTTTCACGCTCGATGAACTCGGTCTCGGTCATGCCGAGAAACGCCGCAATGCGCGCGATCTCCGCGCCCGAGACGCGCACAATCCCGTCCGGTATGCGGCAGCACGCCCCGCAGCGCCGGCAGCGGAAAGTTGACCTTGTCAATTTCGCAAATGTCTCGTCGTGGGGCATGCTGTCACTCCAAGTCGTCAATGGGCGTGGGTGCGGACGCGGGTTGCAGTTCCGCGGCGGGGTTATTTCCAGGACGTGCGCAGGATCGAGAGGACGTCGTCGTCGGAGAGCTCCGATGGGTCGCAGGAGAAGAGCATGCCGACGGCCTTGCGCGCGAGCGGCGCCATGCCGGGCAGCTCGTCCTCGCGGATTCCGTAGTCGCTCATCGCGAGCGCATCCACGCCGCATGCCTTCTGGAGGTCCGCCAAGGCGTTGAGGAAGTCCGAGGGTTTCGTGGCGTCGGCCTTGCCGAGCGCGCGGGCCATATCGACGAACTTCTCCGGGCAGTCGCCGCGTTCGATGAAGGTCCGGTAGTAGGCGAGCGAAATCATGATGAGCCCCGCGCCGTGCGGCAGGTCCTGGTGCTCTCCGGAGAGCGCGTGCTCGATCGCATGTTCGCTCGTACACGTGGAGACGTCCATCGAGTAGCCTCCGAGCGTGTTGGCGAACGCGACCTTCGTGCGCGCCTCCAGGTTAGAGCCGTCGGCGACTGCGACGGGGAGCCACTTCCCGAGCAGACGGATCGCCTCGAGCTCGACCATCGCGCCCATTTCGTTGCCGAACTTGCTGATGTAGCCCTCTGTGTTGTGGAAGAGCGCGTCGAAGCCCTGGTAGGCGGTGAACTTAGCGGGGACGGTGAGCATTAGCTCCGGATCGACGACGGCAAGCGCGGGGCACTGCGAGAAGAAGGCGCCCTTTTCGTGCGTGACTGGACTTGTGATGACCGAGCCTGCGTCCACCTCCGAACCCGTGCCGGCGCTCGTGGTGATCGCGACGAAGGGGAGGAGCGGCGCGTTGAACGGGCGATGCTCCGATGTGCCGGTCGCCATGTAGTCCCAGACGCGCCCGCCCTTCTGCGGGATCATCGCGGCGATGGCCTTGGCGGCGTCCATCACCGAACCTCCGCCGAGACCGATCACAAAATCGACGCCGGCGGCGCGGCCGGCTTCCACGCCCTCCTGCACGGTGGGTTCGAGTGGATTGGCCTGGACCTTGTCGAAGAGAACGTGCCCAACGCCGGCGGAGTCGAGTTCCGACTCAAGAGTGGCGAGGTAGCCGCCAGCGCGAACGGACTTGCCGCTGGAGATGACGACGAGGGCTTTTCTGCCCGGGAGTTTCTCCTCGTGCAGTTTTTTGAGAACGCCTGGGCCGAAGAGGACTTTGGTGGGAACGTGGAACGTGTAGCTCATGGTGGATATGGTGGTTGGGGTTGAAAAGTTGAAAGGTTGAAAAGTTGAAAGGTTGAAGAGTGTAAGGGGGATGGATCAGGGGGCGGAGAGGGCGACGCGGATGAAGGAGCGGACGAGGGCCTCGGCGCCGACTGTCGGAAAGTCTGTGCCGGCCGCGGTCATCGCGGCGCGCTGCTTCGGGGTGACGGCAGTGTAGGGATGGACGCCGAAGAGGAAAGGGAAGAACGCCCAGACGAACGCCTCGCGGGCCTCGGCGGGCATCTCCGGGCGGAACTTCGCGAGGATCGCCCGCACGATGCGGATCGACTCGCCGTAGGAGCGCTTGAACTCGGTGAGGTTTTCCACGCGGCTTCCGCCCTCCATGTCGTAGAGGTTCATCGAAAGGAGGCGGAGCAGGAGAGCGCGCCCGCGCAACGTCCGTGCCATGGCGTCGGCTAGATCCGCTACGGAGAGCGGCTCCGGCTGCGCCAGCAGACGCGAGAGCGCGACGTTCCAGCGGTCGTATTCGCGACCGAAGAGGGCGAGGAAAATCTCCTCCTTCGTCCGAAAGTAGTTGTAAACCGACGGGCGGGACATCGAGGTCTCGCGCGCTATGTCCTTGAGCGATACGGCGTGGAAGCCCGTTGCGGCGTAGAGCCGCTCGCAGGCGTCGACGATTTCCTTCGTTCGATCAGCTTCAATTCGCTTCGCTTTCATGGCCTGGGCATTTGCGCGCTTGCCGCGACGCTGACACGGCTTCAACTGGGAGGAAGGCTAGCACTTTGCTGACACAGTGTCAATATGAAAAAAATCGCGCTCTACTGTCGCGTTCGTCGGCGCTTTTCGATGTCCGTCCGCGCCTACCGCGGGGCGCTATTGATTTTTTTTCTTGCGCGAGGCGAGCAATGGTGCTAGTATCCCGTCCCGCTTCCGCAAGCGGGTGTAGCTCAATGGCAGAGTGGCAGCCTTCCAAGCTGTTTACGAGGGTTCGATTCCCTTCACCCGCTCCACAAATCCCGCAATGCTACAGGCGGCGGGGCTTGCCATTGGGATGGTGAGGGGCTAGACTCCGGGCGCATGGATGACATTCTTGTTTTCCGGACCGGGCTGTTGGGGACATGGCGCGAAAAATTCGCCGGGGTTGCGGATTTTGCGCGCACTGCTGGCTGGCGGCTGCATCCTGTCGATGCCCGAAGCGCCAGGCCGGACGTGGCTGGCCTTACCGCGCTTTGGCGGCCAATTGGCGCGATCATTGACGCCAGCGGCGCTCCCGGGCGTCTGGTGCCTGAAGACTTCGGGAATCTGCCGGCTGTTTTCATGACCCCTTCCGCCGCTCCCGGCGGAAGGCCGCCGGCGGCGGCGGTGGCGAGTGATTCACGGAAAATCGCCGAGACCGCGCTCTCGGAACTGCTCAGCACGGCTCCGGCGTCATTGCTTTTCGTCGATTGGTTCGAGGACTGCGAATGGGCGGCAGCCAAGCGCAAATGCACCATTCGAATTGCCGCCATGCACGGGCTGCCTATTCGGATCGTCTCTCCGACACGCGACGAAATGGAGGACGCCGCCGCGCTTGAGCGCCGTGTTTCAGCCGCGCTTTCACTTGTGCCGAAACCATGCGGGGCGTTTGCAGTTACGGATACGCTTGGAGCGGTGGTTATTTCGGCGGCCGCCGGCATGGGGCTTGACGTTCCGGGGGACGTTTCCGTCGTGGCGGTTGACGACGATCCCGAGGTGTGCGAAAACACGGCCCCGACGCTTTCAAGCGTTCGTCCTGACTTCCACCGCCTCGGATTCGCGGCAGGCACGGCGCTGATGCGGCTGTTGCGGGGTGCCGGCGCGCCGGATGGGGGCGCAGCCGACGCTCCACGCCACTATGCCGGGGAACAGATCGTTGTCCCACCGGCTGGAATAGTCCGCCGGGCTTCGACGCGGACAACGCGGCGGCGCGACCGCATGGCGGAGCGGGCGCTTGAACTGATTCGCCGCAAGGCGTGCGAGGGACTGCGGCCCGCCGAAGTCGCGGGCGTGTTCGGAGTCTCGCGCCGCATGGCCGAAATCAGGTTCAAGGCCGCGACGGGCCGAACGATCGGCGAGGAGATTCTCGAAACGCGACTCACGGCGGCCTGCGACCTACTGAAGGCCGGTCGCACCTCCGTTGGCGCGATAGCGAACTTCTGCGGGTGGAGTGGAGATCTGGCGTTCCGCAAGGCATTCAAGTCGCGTTACGGAACGCCACCGCTCAAGTGGGCGAGAAAAGCGCGCTCCGGACGAGCCGAGCGCACCTGCTGATCACTTGAATTTGCGAATCAGGTCCTTCAGCGTGTGTCCAGGCGGTATCATCGGCGTGATGTCGGCCTCAGGCTCCACGATGAACTCCAGAACCCAGACGTGCGGATCCGCGAACGCCTCCCTGAGCGCCGGCTCGACCTCCGCCTGATTGGAAATGCGGCGGGAGCGGGCTCCGTGCGCCTCGGCCAGCTTGACGAAGTCCGGCAGATAGGCGGGGAGCGATGGATCTGGCTCTATTCGCTCCTGCGGCATTCGACCGGCTTGCGCCAGATGTGTCATCGAGTGGACGCCCTTATACATCAAGTCCTGCCACTGCCGGACATTTCCAAGATAGGTGTTGTTGAGTATCACCACCTTCACCGGGAGCTTGTGCTCGACAGCGACGACCAGTTCCTGGGCGTTCATCTGAAAGCCGCCGTCGCCGGTCACGCAGACCACCAGCTCACCCGGGCGACCGAGCTGGGCTCCTATGGCGGCCGGAAGTCCGAACCCCATAGTGCCGAGCCCGCCAGAGGAGAGGAAGTTGCGAGGCTTGTCGTGTGTGAAATACTGGCAACTCCACATCTGATTCTGGCCGACGTCCGTAGAGACGACCACGTCGCCCTTCGTGAGCCTGTCAACGGTTTCAAGCACCGACTGAGGCATGATCGCGCCGGAAGGGGAGGGGTCGTATGAGAACGGATCCTCCTTCTTCCATGCGTCGCATTCGGCGAGCCACGCGGAGCGGTCGGCCTTGTTCACAAGCGGAACGAGCGCGGAAAGCACTGCTCGGACGTCGCCCACGACTGGCAGATCGCAGCGGACGCTCTTGCCGATGGAGGATGGATCGACGTCAACGTGGACGATTCGCGCGCGGGGGGCGAATTCGCTGACCTTGCCGGTCACGCGGTCGTCAAAGCGGGAACCGATCGCGAGCAGGACGTCGCAGGCGTCGAGAGCCTTGTTGGCGGCGACGAGTCCGTGCATTCCGATCATGTGCAGCGAAAGCGGGTCGCTCTCGGGAAACACTCCAAGTCCCATGAGTGTCGTGGCGACCGGGATCCCGGCCTTGTGCGCAAGCTCGGCGAGAAGGTCCGAGGCGTTTGCGCTGCGCACGCCGCCACCTGCGTATATCAGCGGCTTGTTCGCGGTGTTGATGAGCTGAGCGAGGCGCGCGATCATGCGCGGGTGCCCCTCGAACGACGGTTTGTAGCCTGGTCGGTCAAATTTGCTCGGGAACGGGACGGCCGTCTTGCCGATCTGAACGTCTTTAGGCAGGTCGATCAGCACCGGACCCGGTTTTCCGGTCGTGGCGATGTGAAAAGCCTCGACCATGATGCGCGGCAAATCGTTCACGTCGCGCACGAAGTAGTTGTGCTTCGTTATCGGGCGCGTGATGCCGCAGGTGTCCGCCTCCTGGAATGCGTCGTTGCCAACGGCCTTGGTCGATACCTGCCCCGTGATTGCCACCATCGGAACTCCGTCCATGTTGGCGGTGGCCAGCCCGGTGACTATGTTCGTGGCTCCCGGGCCGCTTGTCACGATGCAGACGCCTGGCTTGCCGGTGGCGCGGGCGTATCCGTCGGCCATGTGCGAGCCGCCCTGCTCGTGGCGAGGCAGAATGAGGTGCAGTTTCCGCGACTTGGCCAGTTCGTCGAAAACGTCGAGTATCGCGCCACCGGGATAGGCGAAAACGGTGTCCACCCCAAGTGTCTCGAGCCCCTCCACTACAACGCGCGCACCCGTGCGGGGCGCCACACGGGCGGGCTCGGCCCCGGAGGGACCGCAGTCTTGTTCTGTATCTTTTTTCACGGTTGGCAGTATTGCCCGGGCACGGCACAGCGTCGTGCGCGCGGTCGGCTGAGAATACCCGCTCGCCGCCGCCAAGTCAACGCGGCAACCGCTGATCCGCTGATTGCGTGGCGGAAAGTTGCAGCGTCAAGTGGCGCGGCGCGCGGGCGTGGCGGCGCATTAGCGCCCTACGGCGGTGAGTTCGAGGACAAACGAGTCGTCGCCGGGGGCTAGATCGAAGGCGATTCCGGCGGCGGCTAGCGCGGCGCCGCCGATGGTCTTTCCCGAAATGTCCACGTGGAGCCCCTTGCCTGGCTCGACAAGGTTGATCTCCTCGATGCGGTAGCGTTTCTCCGGATCGAGTCCGTCGAGCAGCAGAGGCGCCGGGCGACCGTGCTTGAGCTGGCGTCCGAGGCCGTAAACCATGACTGCGGCGCGGCGCTTGTCCCCAGATACGAACATCAGCGCCGCATGGTCGCCCTCGTAGGGCGATGCGAGCCGATAGAGGTCTCCGAGTTGCACGACTGGACGGAGGCGCTTATATGCTTCCACGCCGCGCCGCGCGAATTCGACCTCCTCCGGCTTCATGTTCTTCGGGTGGAGTTCGAATCCCAGCCGCCCGGACATCGCCACGTCGAAACGGAACTTTAGCGAGGCGTCGCGACCTGTCTGGTGGTTTGGCACGGCCGTGACATGCGCCGCCATCGCGCACGCCGGATAGAACTGCCCCTCGCCCCACTGGATGAACACGCGCTGCTGCGCGCAGGAATCGTCCGACCCCCAGAATTCGTCCGCATGTTCGAGGAACCCGTATTCGCAGTGTGCGCCGCCGCTGGAGCAGGCCTGGAAGACGATGTGCGGGTGAGCCGCGCGGAGACGGGCGAACAGTTCGTAAACGCCCGTCGTGTAGTCGAACCAGAGGTTGCCCTGCCTTTCCGGTCCGAGATATGGCGAACCGGCGTTGTTGATGTCGCAGTTGGCGTCCCACTTGATGTAGGCCAGGTCTTTTGTTTCGCGAATTGTCTGGTCGATCATGCGGAACACTTCGTCGCGGACTGCGGGGTTCGTCATGTCAAGCACGACCTGTCCTCCGCCGCGTCCGCAGCGGGCAGGGCGGCCACTTTCCTGCAGAAACCAGTCCGGATGGGCAACAAGAAGATCGCTCTTCATCGTCGCCATTTCAGGCTCGAACCACAGGCCGAACTTGAGGCCGCGCCTCTTTGCCTCCCTTGCGAGAAAGTCCATTCCGCGCGGCAGTTTTTCATGGTTCACGAACCAGTCGCCAAGGCCGACGCGGTCGTCGTTGCGCGCGAACTTTCCGCGTCCGAACCATCCGTCGTCAACGACGAAAAGCTCTCCGCCAAGCGTCTTCGTGCCGTCCATCATGTCCAGCAGCTTCGCCTCGTCGAAGTCGAAATACGCGCCTTCCCAGGCGTTGAGCAGCACGTCGCGAGCGCCTGGATGCGGCATTCGATGCTGGCGGGCCCAGCGGTGCAGCGCGCGGGAGGCCGCCCCCTTGCCTGCGCCGGACCATGAGAACACGAACTTCGGCAGAGTGATTGACGCCCCGGAGTCCAGAACGTATGGCCCGGTGAGATTGGCAACGCCGGCGGTGAGCTTGAGCTCGTGCGTGAAGGCGTGCTGAGCGCGGATTTCCCACGCGCCGCTCCAGCACAGCGCTCCGGCAAGAACACGGCCGGTGTTTTCCGTTGCGCGTTCGCCGAGCGAGAGGAAGAACGCGGGGTTGTTCTCCCATGCGTCGCGAACTCCGCTGCGGGCCCCCAGCACGGTCTCCTGCCCAAGCGCGATTTCGCTTTCCGCAACTGTGGCCTCGCTGGCCCAAATGCCGGAGAGCGACATGAGGTGGAACTTTTCCGCAAGTCCTGTCGTTTCAAGGCAGAACGAATACATTCTCGAAAGGGCGACGGCGCCTGGTTCGCCGTTGCGGATTTCGACCCAGGTCTCGAACACGTCGCAGTCACCCCATGCGATGAAGTGCTGCACCGCCCGGAACGAGTCGTGCTTCTGGTCCGCCAGTTCAATGGCGATGTGCCGCGCGCCATTCGGCGCAGGGAGATCGCGCGCGGAGACGCAGCGCCAGCGCACGGATTCGTCGCCGTCGCTGTGACGCACCTGAAGCGCGCCGCGCTTTTCGCACCATTCATGTGTCTTGCTGTCGCGGTCGCAGCCAAACGCCGGATACGTCTCCATTGTGCAGGCGCCAAGGGCGTCGTCGCGGAACGGGCGTTTCGCGGCGAGCGCGGCGGCGTCGGCGGGCGCGCATTTGGCCCCGAGGTGGGCGAAGGTCCAGATGTCACCCCTGCGCGCCAGCACGAGCTGCGTTCCCGGAGTTTCGAGAGAGATGAATGGGGCGCGAATCGGTGAAGTCGCGGCTGCTTTCGCCGCACCTGCGGTTTTTTTCTTTGTGGACATGGCGTCGAATTTCGATTGAGGTCAACTTCCGTCACGTCGGGGTGGCGGAGTGGAATTCATCTCGCGTTTGTGCGAGGTGCCCGTGTGTTCCTGTCTCTGGTGATTTCAAGCGACGTGAGTCGTTTTCTTCGTTGCGCTTTGCTGCTTGTCGTTCCTTTTCCCGGCCATCCTCGTCGTCCGCAAAGGGCAGAGAAGGCGGGTGGAAAAACTGGCGCGATGCTAGTGCCCCGCCTGTTCTAAGTCAAGAGAGTTGCGCGGGCGCGCAGGAGTTGCCCGGGGAGCGGCGTTGTGGTATGATGCCAGCCCGTTCCGCGCGCCGGAGGGTTCCGCCCGATGGCGCGGACGCAAAACAACAACAGGTGGCCGGGGTCCCGCCCCGCGTCCGCCATCACAAATGGAGCAAAAAAACAAGATGTCACGCATCTACAACTTCAACGCCGGTCCCGCTGTGCTGCCTCTCGAAGTTCTCGAGGAGGCGCAGCGCGAACTGGTGGATTTCCAGGGCACGGGCATGAGCCTTCTTGAGAGTTCGCACCGCGCCAAGGCCTACGACGCCGTTCACAACGAGGCGATCGCGAACTTGCGCGAGCTGCTCGGCGTTCCGGACGAATACGCCGTGCTGTTCCTTCAGGGCGGCGCCTCCACGCAGTTCTCGATGGTGCCGATGAACCTGCTGCTGCCCGGCGCGAGCGCGGACTACGTCAATTCCGGCTCCTGGGCCAGCAAGGCAGTCAAGGAAGCCCAGAAGGTGGGGCAGGTGAACGTGATCGCCAACACCGCAAAGGAGATACCCACGCGAATCCCGGCAATGGACTCGCTGAAGTTCACGCCAGGCGCGGCATACGTCCACATAACGTCCAACGAGACCATCGCCGGCGCTCAGTGGAAGGCGTTTCCCAAGACCGAAGCGCCTCTTGTGGCGGACATGAGCTCCGACATTCTCTCCCGTCCGTTTGACGTCGGGGACTTCGGTTTGATCTACGCCGGCGCGCAGAAGAATCTCGGACCGTCCGGCGTCACCGTCGTGATCGTCCGCAAGGATCTCGCCGAGAAGGCCCCGTCAAACCTCCCGACGATGCTGGACTACAGGACGCACATCGAGAGCAACTCCCTCTACAACACGCCGCCAACGTTCGGAATCTACCTTCTCGCGCTCGTTACGCGCTGGGTGAAGAAGGTCGGGAAGGAGAATCTATTCCGGCAGAACGTCGAAAAGGCCGCGAAACTCTACGCGGCCATCGACGGCTCCGGAGGCTTCTTCAAGGGGACGGCGGTGCCAGAGTGCCGCTCCGACATGAACGTCACCTTCCGCATCTTCCCCGATGGCGCCAGCGCCTCCGAGGAAATGGAGAAGAAGTTCGTCGCCGAGGCGACGGCCGCCGGATTCGCGGGACTCAAGGGCCACCGCAGTGTCGGCGGTCTTCGCGCTTCGATCTACAATGCGTTCCCAGCCAAGGGCGTCGATGATCTCGTCGCCTTCATGGCCGAGTTCCAGAAGAAGAACGGCTAACCTCGATCGCCACCTCCCGCTCCGCCGCTCCTGTCGCCTTTTCCGCAGCCAGGAGCGGCGGTTGCGTTCAGGGCGGAGCTGCCGCCAATGCGGCGCACTGGAAAATGAACGACATCTGGCGTATTCCGTCGCGTGTGGACGCCTTCGCCGGACCACCCGCTCCACGCACCGCCCCGGAGCCGGAGATCGACGCCCGTTTTTCGATTCTGGGACGCGGCGAGGGATGGGCCGTCGTCTCAAAGAGCGGAAACATCCCATGTCATCCGTCCGGTCGCTATCGCCGCAATACGCTCGAAACGCTTCTGCGCGAAACCGCCGGATTTCAGCAGGTTCACTTCGTAAGCCGACTCGATCGTGAAACGTCCGGGTGCGTGCTTGTCGCCACGGACCCCCAAACCGCCGGCATTCTCGGAAAGTCGCTCATGGCCCGTCGAATCGCCAAGACGTATTTTTGCGTCGTGCGCGGACAATGGCGGCGGCCGTGCGACTCCGCAGGGCTGTTTTCGGCTCGCGGCTGGATATGCCCGGCCGGCGATGACATAGTGCGCAAATACCGGATTTTCATCCCCGCGTCCACCGATTCGTCCGTCTCAGCTTCGCCGCAGTTTGAAATACTTCCTTCCGGCGCGCAGGAGGCGGAGACTGTGTTTCGGGCGCTGCCATGGACTTCGCTCGGCTCTGACGCGAAAGAGGCCGCGACGCTCGACGCGGCGCGCCTTGTCGCGCTTGAGTGCCGCCCTGTCACGGGACGCACCCACCAGATAAGGGCCACGCTGCGGGCGTTGGGGATGGAGGTCGTCGGGGACAAGCTGTATGGCCCCGACAGGGCGATTTACGGCAGAATGTGCGACGGGCGCATGACGCCCGCGGACGTGGCGGCGTTAAAAATCAAACGCCAGGCGCTGCACGCCTGGCGAATCAGGTTCCGCGACCCCTCCACAGGGTCTGACATCCAACTGGAGGCGCCGCCGGATGACCTGCTGCTGGAAATCCGGCGCGCGTTCTCCTAAACCGACGGATCCCGGTTAGAACCCGAACCAAACGCCGCTCCGGAAATGCGGGCGGCAGGGCGGGGGCGGCGCCACATGAATGTATGGCGCAGGCTGGTAAACCACGGTGGTCGTGGTCACTGGCTGCTGGACAACAGTCGTCGTC
>DJYI01000057.1:0-25491 GCA_002448475.1 Verrucomicrobia bacterium UBA6982 | reverse complement strand
GACCGGCTGCTGGACAACAGTCGTTGAGGCGGCGGGTTCGGCGACCACGGCTGGAGCTGACTGCACCACTACCGGCTGCGTCGTCGTGTACGTGACCGACTGATAGGTTGGCGGAGGCGGTGGGGGAGGAGTGTCGGCGACGGCGGCCACCGCCAGAGCGCCCAGCCCCACTACGGCGCCAAACGCAGCCCAGTCGCCGCCGTGCCAGGAATGGTGGACATGGTGGCGCGGACCGTGGTGGAACGCCGGACCGCAGGGCCGGGGGCCGCCATGGTGGCGCGGACCGCCATGCGGGCGCGCCGATGCCGTGGCCGGAACGAGAAGCGCGGCGCAAAGCGCGGCGGAGACAAAATTGCGAATCGTCTTGTTCATGTGAGTTTTCCTTTCGCTTTGGATTGGCGTTACAACTCTTTGACGTGTTTCATTGAATTAATATTCACTTTTTATTTTTGGCGTTCAAAATGGGCACTGGGCTTGACGCTCCGACACCCCGGGCCACGGGGGCGGAGCCAGGGTTTTCGGGGATGAACATCATGATCCTTTGCCCAATTGACGGCGCCACTCAACGGGGGAAAGGCCAGTCTGCTCCCGGACGCAGCGCCGAAACGCGCCTATGCTTCCGAATCCGGAACTCGCGGCGACGTCTTCGATGGACCGCCTTGTTTCGGAAAGCAGCTTCGCTGCCACCGCCAGGCGGCGAACCTTGATCGCGTGCATGACCGTTTCCCCGCGCAGTTCGCGAAAACGCAGTGTCACCAGAGCCCGGGAGGCTCCGGTGTGTCGAACAACGTCGTCGAGCGATATGTCGTTTTTTGCGTTTGCGACTATGAAGTCAAGAGCCTTCTGCACGAGCGCGCCGGCTGTTGAAACCGCTCCGGTCGACGCCCTCTGAACGACTGACGAAACACCGTAGGTGAGCGTTTCTCCGCCATGTTCCCCGCCTTCGACCATCGAGGCCAGCGCTTCGACGCAAAGAGCGCCGGCCTGCCGGCCGTCAAAGCGGACGCTGGAGATGTTGGGGACGGTGTTCATGCAGTAGGCGGGATCGTCATCCATGCCAAGCACGGCGACGCTTCGTGGCACGTCGATGCCGGCGGAAATGCAGATTTCAACAATGTCGCAAGCCGTGGCGTCGTTGGCGGCGAGCACGGCGGCGGGTTTTTCGAGCGAGCGCAACCAGCTGATCAGACGGGTGGAATCCGGACCGGAATCGCGGCATCGGCGCGAAGATCGCAACCCGGAGTTGAACCTGTGCCCTTTAAGACCCAGCCTCGAAAGTTCGCGCAGACACAGGTCTCCGCGGAGCTGGGACCAGCCTTCGCTCCAGAAGCTGTCCACAAAGCCGAATGACCGGAACCCGGTGCGTTCGCGGAAATGCTTCACGGATTCGCGAACGACTGCGGCGGTGTCGAGAGCGACATGGGCGGTTTGGAAAAGGGACCTTTTCTGCGCTGCGGTAGGGCGCTCGCGCGAAAGCCACACGACTGGAACGCGGGCGCGGCGAAGTGCGGCAACTCCGCTAAGCGTGTCCTCGAAACAGGAAATCGCCCCGTTGATGTGCCCGGCCCTGACCATCCATCGCGTTGCGGCGGCGAACAGTTCGGTGCGGTTGACGAAACGGATGGCCCACGGAAGCCGTTTGTCGATGATCGCGCTGCGAATGCCGGAAAGGGCGTCGCGCCCGAAGTCGCAACCCATCCAGATTCCAACTAGAATCTTCTTCTTTTCGTTCATTTTCAAAGGCAGCCGAGGACGATGCCGGCAAGTCCGAGGACGGCGCCGAGGGCTTGTCGCGCGGAGATGCGTTCGTGAAGGACAAGCGCCCCGTATGGGAAGAATCCGATGATGCAGGCGGCGACCATTACGGGGTAGCCCATCGATCCGGCGCCGAGGCGTTCAAGGGAGTCGAGGCCTGGAAATGTGAGATACTTCGTGGAGAGAAAGGATAGCGCGCCGACTCCGGCCGCCAGTGTCGCAAGCGCGCGAAGCTCTCTTCCATGCGACGGCGGCGGGGCGACCTGGCCGCGTCCATGGAGTCGCCGCCTGAACGCCCGGTCGGCAAGTGCCGCGACAAGCAGTCCGAAATAGACGGCGAATGTGCGAAAGGTCCCGGAGAATTCATTTCCCTTTTCAAGATACGACGGCAGGTTGGCGGCGCACTGGTTGACGCCGCAGAAGAGCATTCCCAGAAGCGCGGCGGGAAGCCAGAGCCGCAGAGGCGCCTGTCTGGGAGCGGGCTGCTCGACGGCGGCGGATTCCCGGAAGGATCGGGGCTGGGTGGCGACGTCCGAGGACGCGGTGCCGCCGGCTTTTCCCCGCGCCGCATACAGGAACACGCTGGCCACGATAAGCAATATGCCGCAGATGCGGCGCGGACCTGTCGGGACGCCGAAGAGTATGCTCCCCATGAGAAACGGATACACCAGCCCCGACTGGATGATCGCCCACACGGCGGCGTTGGGGCCGAGCTTCATGGCCTTGCCCATCATCGCGTTCATGAGGTAGTTGAAGACGCCGCAGAGAAGCAGCGCAGACACGACCAGCACCCATGTCAGAGCGGGCGCGCCGTCCTTTGGAAAAAACGCCCCCGGCGCGGCCATCCATCCAGCCAGTCCAAGCGCGACGCAGACTGCGCATAGGAGAATCTGGTAGAGGACGAGGTCGTATCCGCGGCGCTCGACATAACCTACGGCGGCGCCGACGGAGATCCAGCTCAGGCCGGTAGTGACGAGAAGGAGAAGGGCTTTTGTCATGGCGATGTCTGGGAAACGCATTTGTGCATGACTGGAATGACGGGAAAACTTGCGATGTCGTTGATGCCGTGTTGAATCGCTTATGGGCCGGATGATACAATGTCGCACGATTTCCATCAATGGGAGCGCCATCCCCGAAGCAAGAGAAAAATGACTTGAACGAACGTTCCCGCGATGCTAGAATCCACGCCGAAGGGACGATGTCGGAATCTTCATTCGGCGGAATTCCAGTTGGACTCTCTGCGGTCTGGTTTCACTTCCGAATCCAAAAAGACAGACTATGGCACGGTTTCTCGATCCAAAGGCGGACGTCACGTTCAAGAAGGTGTTTGGCGAGCACAAGAATCTCGTCATCAGCCTTCTCAACGCCATGCTCCCCCTCGACGAGGGCAAGCAGGTCGAGTCCATCGAGTATCTTCCTCCGGAGCTGGTTCCCCGGACTCCCACTGGCAGGAATTCCATCGTTGACGTCCGTTGCAAGGCGGACGCCGCCGTGGCTCGACCGCGACACCGCCATTGGCAACCTGCTCAAAACAGCTGGCTTGCTCAAGGCAAAGGGGTTCTCCGACAAAGACATAGCGGCCATCACCGGCCTTGATTTCGACACAATCGGGAATCTGCCCGACAATTCATGAGCGAACAACTGCCGATCAGCAGTCCACTGCCGGCCACCACGCCACTGCACGCTGTCCTCGTCCGACCGGAGATTCCGCACAACACCGGCGCCATCGGGCGGACATGCGTGGCGCTTGGCTGCGATCTGTCCCTTGTGCGACCGCTCGGTTTCGCGCTCTCGGACGAATACGTTCGCCGCGCGGGACTCGACTACTGGCAGTATTTGCCGCTCGCGGTCTATGATGACTGGGATGACTTCCTGAAGCGGGCAGAGCCATGTCGGATGCACTTTCTTTCGACGAAGGGCGGACGTTCGCTCTATGACACGACCTTCGTGCCAGGCGACACGCTAGTGTTCGGAAGCGAGAGCTCCGGTCTGCCGGAGCCATTCTACGAGCGCTACCGCAGCGCCCTTGTCCGCATTCCCATGCCAGGCGCGCACGCCCGCAGTCTCAACCTCGCCAACGCCGCCTCCATTGCGCTCTACGAAGCGTATAGGCAGATTTGCGCCGGGAGGCACGAGGCGGACGACGCGTGACGGGCACCTAATCAAAATTCCCTTGCCCGGAACGGGACGGGGTGGTATTCTCCGGCGCGCCATGCACATCCAGAACCGGGGCCATGTCGGCCCCGTCCCAACCGAGCGGCACGGCGACGCGCCGCCGCGGTGGATCCGGGAAAATCCCGGGATGCGCCCTTTGGCAGGGGAAAACCGAAAATGATCAAATACACGTTTACCTCCGAGGCCGTTTCGGAGGGTCATCCCGACAAAGTGGCGGACGCGATCAGCGACGCCATCCTCGACGCCGCGCTGGCGCTCGATCCTTGCGCCCATGTGGCGGCGGAATCCTTTGTCGGCCGGGATTTCGCCGCAAATCTCGGCGAGATTTCCATGATTCGCCGCGATGACCTTGACACGGCGAAAATAGTTCGCGGCGTTGTGCGGGACATTGGCTACGACCAGCCGAACGAGGGTTTCTGCTGGAACACGCTCCACTACGAAGACCGTCTTGCCGCGCAGTCGCCGGACATCGCCATGGGCGTGAACCGCGATTCGCCTGAGTCGCAGGGCGCCGGAGACCAGGGGATGATGTTCGGATACGCGGTCCGGGAAACGCCGGAACTCATGCCTGCCCCGATCGCCTGGGCGCATCGCCTGATGCGCCGCTTCACGGCGGAGCGAAAAAGCGGCCGCATTCCGTGGCTGCGCCCCGATGCCAAGAGCCAGGTCACGGTCGGCTACGACGAATTTGGTCGCCCCGCGCGCATAGCGGCAATAGTTCTCTCGCATCAGACGACCGCAGAACCTGACATGGACCGCGTCATCCGCCCAACCATTGAGGCCGTGATTCGCGACGAACTTGCCGACACAGGCATGATTGACGGCGAAACTCGCTTCTACGTCAATCCAACGGGGCGCTTCGTGATTGGCGGTCCAGCCGGGGATTCCGGACTGACTGGGCGCAAAATCGTCGTGGACACATACGGCGGCTCCTGCCCGCACGGCGGCGGCGCTTTTTCCGGCAAGGATCCGTCGAAGGTGGACCGTTCGGCGGCATACTACGCGCGCTACGCGGCCAAGAACTTCGTCGCCGCCGGAGTCGCCGACCGCTGCGAGATTCAGGTGAGTTACGCCATAGGGGTGCCGGCCCCCGTCGGCTATCGTGTGGATTTCTTCGGCACAGTTCACGGCGGAGCGTCCGAGGAAAAGGCCGTGGAACTCCTGAAATCCGGCGAAATATTCGATTTCCGCCCCGGCAAGCTTGTCGCCGAACTTGGCCTGACGTCCCCGAAGGGCTGGTCCTACCGGGACACTACCAATGGCGGACATTTTGGTCGCGATTCATTTCCGTGGGAACGCACCGACAAGGTCGAGGCCATTCGAAGTTTCTTCGACTCCGCGAACTGAAGTCCCAATCTGCCGACACGAGACAGGCGCCAGACTCCAGCCGATTTTCAACTGCAAAAAAACAGACGTCACATGCTCACTCCCAAGAAAAACCAGAAGTCCGCGGCGATGGCCGCGCTGCTTGAAGAATACGAAGGCAAGGCTGATGTGGCCCCAACGCGCACTCTTGCGCCGGGCGATTCCGTCGGCGGAGTCGTCGCCGCTGTCGGCCCGCGCACGGTGATCGTCGATCTCGGCGCAAAGATGCAGGGGTTGATAGACCGTGCCGAGTTCGAGGATGGAGTTCCGCCACCCGCTGTCGGCGAGAGAATCGACGCCTATTTCGCCGGCATGGAGGACGGCGCGGCCCGCCTTGTGCTGCGCGGCGGCGCGGACGGCGTTTCCGTGGATGAGTCGATCCAGACCGCCATGGCTGCCAAACTGCCAGTGGAAGGCACTTTCGAGAAGGAGGTTTCCGGAGGATACGAAGTGAAGGTCCGCGGCCAACGCGCGTTCTGCCCCTTTTCGCAGGTGGCGCTGCACCGGCCGCGCGAAGGCGCTCCGTCGCCTGTTGGCACGACCTCCACGTTCCTCGTCATGGAATACGACCCGGAGGCGCGCAACCTCGTCGTGAGTCACAGGGCGCTTGAGGAGCGTGACCAGGCGGTGCGCCGGGAAACGCTACGCTCCTCTCTCTTTGAGGGCGACGTGCGGTTTGGCACCGTGACCCGCCTTATGCCCTTTGGCGTGTTCGTCGATCTTGGCGGCGTGGAGGGTCTCATCCCCAATTCCGAAGTTTCGTGGGATCGTTCCGTGAAGGCCTCCGATGTTCTTCACGAGGGCGACGGCGTTCAGGTCAAGGTTCGGCGGGTGGATTGGGAAAACGACCGTTTCACCCTCTCGCTAAAGGACGTCGGCGCCGATCCGTGGCAGGAGTATTGCGAAGACTTCTCCGTAGGCAGCTGGGTGACCGGCAAGGTGATCAAGCTCATGCCGTTCGGAGCGTTCGTGCAGCTTGTTCCCGGTGTGGACGGTCTTCTGCCGATCTCGGCGCTCGGGCGCGGTCGCCACATCGTGGACCCCGGAGAAGTGGTCAAGGTGGGGGAAGAGCTGGACCTTAGAATCGAATCGATGGATCCGGTTGCCCGCCGTATTTCGCTTTCGCTCGTCGATAAGCGCGTGGCGGCGCTGAAGCCCGGTGAAATAGCCGTCGGGGCCAGACTCAAGGGGATTGTTGAGAGCGTCCGGGACTTCGGCGTATTCGTCCGCCTTTCGGAGGACAAGACCGGACTTCTGCACGTCTCGGAAACAGGCGTCCCCAAGGGCGGAAACAACGTGGCGTCGCTTGAGGCCAAATTCCCGATCGGCTCCGAACTCGACGTCGTCGTAAAGGGCGTTGACGGCGAGCGCGTCTCGCTCACCCTCCCCGCCGCTGTCGAAGCGGCGGAGAGCGCGGCGCGAGACGAGATGGCCGTTCGAAACGCCCTCCGCGAGAACCGAGAGGCGTCTGCCTCGGGCGGCTTCGGCAATCTAGGCAGTCTCTTTGACGCCGCCATTGGTGGCTGAGGCCGCCGCGCGGAGGCGGGGTCCCGGGGACGCGGCGCGCAGGAAAGATCGTTGTTTTCCGCCCTGTGATTGGGGCTGTGAAGATTTTTCTTTCATTTGCGCGTATTTGTGCTAGGATTGTGGCGAACGCGGACGCCGTGTCGCCCGCAAAACATCCAACGCACAGAGAAAGAGGCCAGTCATCAGCCCACTTCCCTTCCAGCGCCCCGCCCCGCAAGGTCAGGCGCAATCCCGCGGACCGCGCGACGCGCGCGGTCGCCGTCCCGGCGAAGAAACGACGCGCATCAACCAGCAGATCCGCGTCCCGCAAGTTCGGTGCCTTCTGCCGGACGGCTCGCAACTAGGCGTGGTCTCCACGCGCGACGCGCTTGAGCGCGCCCGCCAACTCGGTCTCGACCTTGTTGAGGTCAGCGCCAATGCGGTTCCTCCTGTTTGCCGCATCATGGACTACGGCAAATGGAAATACGAGGAGGACCGCAAGCGCAAGGAGGCTCGCAAGAACCAGAGCCGAACTCAGGTCAAGGAGGTCAAGTTCCACGCCAACACCGACGTCGGCGACTACCAACTGAAGATTCGCAACATTCGCGCGTTCCTCGCCGATGGCGACAAGGTGAAGCTGACGCTTATGTTCCGCGGGCGCGAGAACGCCCACAAGGAACTTGGCGAAGAGGTTCTCCGCCGCGTCTGCTCGGACTTGGCGGATGTTGCCAACGTCGAGCAGCAGCCCAAGGTGATGGGCCGCTCCTGCACGGGGATGCTTTCGCCCAAGTCCCAGAAGGGCAAATAGCCGCCTCGCGGGTCGGCGCGTCGGTTGCGCGCATCGCTGCCCCCGCCCCTTTTCGGGCGGGGCAGAGGTGTTTTCAATGTTCGCGATTCGCGTGGTTGCAATGCCGCTCGCCGTTCCGGGGACGAGTTTTTTTCGACATGGCGATTTATGGAAACATAACGCGACGAGCAACGTGACGCGTTTGTCGTTTTTTGAGATTGCCATGTCGGAGGGGTTGGGGTAGAATGCCGCGAAAACGGGTTTTCTCCAGATGCTTTCCTTGCTCCATGTTTTCGATGTCCGGCGGCGAAGCCAGAAGTCGCGGTGCGCGAATTTTGTGTTCTCCCGCGCGACGGTCGCGTCAATCGCGGCTCTAGTCGCGCTTGCGCCTGTCTTTTCCGGTTGCGGCGGCGGTTCCTCGCGGCATGTGCGCGGCGTGCTGCTTGTGACGGGCGGTGCCAGAATGGACGCCGCCGAGCCGCCAACTGGCTCCTTCAATCCGGTTTCCTCCGATTTGCTACCGAACGCGGCGACGGCGCTTACCGGACTTGTCCCTCCGGAGCATGGCGTTCGCGTTGACGGCGTTGGCGCCCTGCCGGCGAATGCGCCGACGCTTGCAAAAGCCTGCTCGCGCGCCGGATGGGACTGCGCGGCTTTCCTCTGCGATCCCGCATTGTCCGCTTCGCACGGGCTTGATGCTGGGTTCGACGTCTATTCGGCGCTGATCACGACAAACCGCTCCGCCGGATTCGGTCGCACGGCGGCCGAGACGTGCGGGGCCGCCGCGGATTGGCTGCTCTCACGCGGCGACATGTCGCGCCCTGTGTTTCTCTGGGTCCATGTGCCGGAACTTCCGGAGCCGTCCGCTCCTGGCGAAAGCCTGCGCCCGCTTGTTGATGCCTTTTCCGGGAATGGCGCGAAAATCGCATTCGCCGCCATAGGGCCGCTTCCTGGTCGCGTTCAAATCCCGACCGCGGTTCCCGACTGGGCGAAAAGCGGGGAAGGCGGTGGGCGGCCTCCGCTCTCCGCGCTGGCGGCGTCGCTAGCCCCTGACGGATCGGGCTTGCCCAGTTCGGAGGACCAGTATTGGGAGTCGGTTTCCCCGTGGTATGCCATGCGGCTTGCGCCACTTGGCGCCGAGCGCGTCGCCGACGGACTTCGTTCCGAACCAGTTGCGGCGCCTCTGGGGCACCAGTTGGAGATGAGGATTCTTGCCGCGCGCGGGCACCTTGGCGAAGGCCTTGTGCCGCCGCTCCCGCCGGAAGTCGGGCCGACGTCCGCACTCGACGATGCCGCGACGTCCCGCATAGCGCGCTGGAGCGCAGCCGTCTCCATGCCGCCGGGCTCCAACCGAGTGGAGGCCCTGCG
Source organism: Verrucomicrobia bacterium UBA6982 (assembly GCA_002448475.1). Taxonomy (GTDB): domain Bacteria; phylum Verrucomicrobiota; class Kiritimatiellia; order RFP12; family UBA3636; genus UBA3636. Next base: position 16,535 of record DJYI01000057.1, on the reverse strand, counting down.
GGCGCTGTCCGACGACTTCCCCGACGTCCCTCTCTTCCACGAGGCGCTTGGCGACGCGCTTTCGTCGGCCAGAGACTGGACGGGAGCCTGCAATGCATACGCCTCGGCGGCCAAGTTTGGCTGGAACATGGTTCGCGCCAACCGGATGCAGGCGCGCTGCCACGCAATGATAGGCAACGTGCCGGCGGCGATCGACCGCGCCGAGGCGGCGTTCATGGCCGACCAGACGGACCCTCTGCCGCGCCGTGAACTTTCAGACCTGCTCCTGCGCACCGGGGCGGCCCTGCTTTCCGCAGGAGACCTGGCGGAGGCGCGCGGATGCCTTGACCGATCCCTTCTTCTTGCCCCGGACAATCCCGGCGCGGCGTTTGAGCGCGCAAGACTGGATCTGGCCACGGGGTCAACTAACGCGGCCGTGGCGGGGCTCCGCGAACTGCTGCGACACCATCCATCCGACAAACGGGCCAGAAAGCTGCTGGAGGCGCTGAAGTGACGGCTCTTGCGGCAGGGCTGGAGGCTAAGGGGTGGCGATAATCCCCGACAGCGTAATCGAGGAGATCCGGTCGCGCACGGACATTGTCCAGGTGATCGGCGACAGGATCTCGCTCAAGCGCGGCAGCGGCGGCTTCGTCGCGTGCTGCCCGTTTCACCATGAGAATACGCCGAGTTTCAATGTAAACGTCCAGCGCCAGCGCTACCACTGCTTTGGGTGTGGCGAAGACGGCGATGTGTTCAAGTTCCTGATGCAGCACGACGGGATGTCGTTCATGGACGCCGTGCGCTACCTCGCTGAAAAATGCGGCGTGCAGGTGACTATGGGTCCGGGCGATGCTTCCGCCGCCCGCGCAAAGCGCCTTTTTCAGGTAAATGCCGAGGCCGCGTCGTTTTTCCGCCGCTGTCTGCTCTCGGATTCCGTTCCGGGCGCGGCCGCAGCCCGCGCGTATCTTGAAAAGCGCAGACTTTCCAATGAGACGGCCGAGGCTTTTGGCATCGGGTTCGATCCGGACATTCCAGGCACAATTGACGCTTTCGCTCGCAAGAATCGGTTTTCGGTCCAGGAGATGATTGAGGCCGGCATTGGGACGCTTTCGGATCGCCCCGGCTCGCAAATGCGTCTGCGCGACCGATTCCATGGACGCCTGATGTTTCCGATAAAGGACCAGGCTGGGCGAGTCGTCGCGTTCAGCGCGCGCATTCTCGACGCCGCGAAATCGCCGGCCAAATACGTGAACAGCCCGGAGACAGATGTTTTCAAGAAGTCCCGCATCCTCTACGCTCTTGACAAGGCGCAGCGCCCCATTGCGCAGTCCAGAAACCGCGAAGCCATAATCTGCGAGGGTCAGATCGACGTGATTCGCTGCCACAGTTGCGGCTTCCCGCGCGCCGTGGCTTCTGAAGGCACGGCCTTCACGCCCGAGCACGCGAGTCTTCTGCACCGATACGCCGACAGCGCAGTCCTTCTTTTCGACGCCGACGGCGCGGGACGCAAGGCCGCCGTTCGCACGGCCGGAATCCTTCTGGCCGAGGGCATTCCGGCGCGGGTCGCGACCATGCCCGATGGCGAAGACCCTGATTCATTTCTGCTGTCAAATCCCCCCGAACGCTTTCAGGAACTGCTTGATGCGGCCGAGGGAATCGTTCAGTTTCAAGTCCGATTTCTACGCTCCGCCGAGCGCGATCCGGACGGGGCGGACGCCGTGGCGCGCGTTGTGCAGGGCTGTCTCCAGACTATCGCCCAGTGCAGGAACGCGATACACAAGGCTCGCATGGTGCAGGAACTTGCGCAGCAGGTGCGACTCCCGGAGCAGGCGATTCGCGACGAACTTGCGGGGGTCGAAGAGGCGTTGCGCAGGCAGGAGGAATCGGCAGTTCGCCGCGAAGCCGCGCGCGAGGAATGGGCGCGGCGCGAACAAGGCAGGACGCAGCCCGGCGCCTCTTCGATGCGCGCGACTCCGGCTCGTTCCGACGGGCCCCCTCCCGACGTTCCGCCTCCGGAACTTTTCGATGACCCCGCGGATTGGGAGCCCCCCGTGGAGGCCGCCGCCCCGGTTTCGGATGGGCAGGACAGCGCCCGCGGAGAGCGGCCGGGGGCTTCCGACACCCCTCCGGACGCGCTTGACGTGGCGATGTGCGAGTTCCTGCTGAACCACTCGCTTGAAGAGCCGGGGACTCTTCACGCTCTTTCGCTTTTCGTTCCCCCGTCGATAATTCCGAATCCGCTTGTGCGCCGAATCGTGGAGGCCTTTTACGGATCTGTTGGCGCGTCCACGGATCCGGTTGCCGACTTGCAGGAGGCCGACCCCGAAGTTGCTCGCTTCCTCGGAACTGTCGCGGCTAGGCGCGATCGCACTGGAACCGGCGAAAACTGGCAGGCGGCCGATGTCGCGCACGATCTTGCGCTTGGCGCGTGGAGGCGTCATCTTCAGTCCAGAATCGACGCTGCGGCTGGCGATTCGCCGGACGCAATGCGCGCCCGCATGTCCGCTCGCGCGCAGATCCGAGCTCTGCGCTCCTGGGAAACTGGCGAAGCGACGGTGCGGCTCCTTGCCGGCGTGGATTCCGCCGTTTCCTCCGCTCCTCAATCCGCTCCGCCAGCCCCGGAATCCGCTCCCGCCCCGCCTCCCGCTCCGCCGGACCGAGATTCGTCCGTTCCCGCTCCGTTCGCGCCGCCCGTTCAAGAATCTTCGCTCCCCACTCCGTCTTCCGACTACGACGATCTTGTTCCGCCGGAAGACCTGTGACCCGTTCGTCCCGTGACATTCGTTTACAAAGGATACCGCGCAGACGGTTCACGCGCATCCGGCCGCATAGAGGCGGCTGACGTGCGCGACGCGGCGCGCCGCCTTCGCGACTCCGGTGTTTTCGCGCGCAAGATAGAATCGCTCTCCGCACCCGGAGTTTCATGGAAATCCTCGCTTTCAGAGCCGGAGCGCGCGGCTCTTTGGCGTGAGCTTGGCGCCCTGCTCGGGGCGGGGCTTGCTCCGGACCGTGCGTTGGCGCTGCTGCGATCCTCCGATTCAGGACGAGTGGCCACGCTTGAGCGCGTCGAGGAGGGCGTGCGCGCCGGACGCGGCCTTGCCGCTTCGCTTGAAGGAGCCGGAATAGGCGTGGGCTCCTTTGAGCGAGCGGCGCTTTCCTCGGCCGAGGCGTCGGCGACCCTGCCTCGAACTCTCGTGAGCCTTGCCGACGAGCTGGACGCCCGTGTTGACGCCCGTTCGCGCGTCCGATCCGCGCTCGCGTATCCTTGTTTCGTATTGGCCCTGGGCGTTCTCGTCGCCGCCGGAATGCTCGGGCTGGTCGTTCCGCGCACTGCCATGATGCTGGCCGCCTCCGGCATGGAACTGCCCCCGATATCCCGCGCGCTAGTGGCCGCCGCCCGATGGGTGGTTCTCCTCGCGGCGCCGTCGGCGGTCGTGCTCGGCTGCGCATGGGCGATTGCGGCTGTTCGCGCCCGCCGCGACCGGGCCGTCGCAGTCGCGCTGGACAGGGCGCTGCTGCGACTGCCGCCGTTCAAGTTGGCGGCGACTGTGGCCGCGCGCCGCTTTTCGGCCGTTCTTTCCGCGCTTTGCGAAGGCGGGATGCCGGTGGCGGACGCCATGCCGCTTGCCGCTTCCGCCATGGGACATCCATTTTTGGAGGAGGCGGCTCTTGGGGCCACCTCGCGAGTTCGCGCCGGAGAGTCTCTTTCGGCCTCGCTGTCGGAAGTGCCGATTATCGGCGGCGAGCTGGCCCGCTGGGCGGCGGTTGGCGAGAACGCCGGATGTCTGCCAGAGATGCTGTCGGTCGCGGCGGCGCGTTTCAGGGTGCGCTGGGAGCGGGCTCTTTCGATTCGGCTGGCCATGCTTGAGCCAGTTATGCTCGCGGGTGTCGGACTTTTTGTTTTCGTTCTGGCGCTGGCGCTTCTTTTGCCCGTGCTGTCCATGACCAAATCGCTGGGGATTTGAAAGACAGGCTGGACAATGCAAAATCGGAGTCATGAATCAGAATCGCGAACCCTACGTCTCATGTCCTGAGTTTCGTTTTTTATTTCTAGTCTCAAATTAAACTATTTGACAACATGCTCGGAAAAACAAACCTAACAACCCTCGACGGCGGGTGCGTCGTTGTCACGTCCGAAATGCCGGGCGTTGAAAGTTTCGCCATCGGATTCGACGCAGGTGTCGGCAGTCGTCATGAACCAGCGTCCGCCGCCGGATGGAGTCACTTCCTGGAGCACCTGCTTTTCAAGGGGTCCGGCAAACGCCGCTCCACGCGCGCGATCTCGGAGCCGATCGAAAGCCGCGGCGGCGCCCTGAACGCCTACACCGCCCAGGACCACACGTTTTTCTATGCCGCCGCGCCTTACGACGCCGCGTCCGTCGTGCTGGACACCATTGGCGACATGTTCACCGATCCGCTCCTGCCTCCGCGTGAAGTCGAGCGCGAACGCGGTGTCGTTCTGGAGGAGATCAAGATGTATCACGACGACGACGCGGCGTTCGCCTCGGATCTGGCTGGTGCCGCCCTCTGGCCGAACCATCCGCTCGGACGTCCGATTCTCGGCACCCCGGAAACTCTCGCCGCCGCCACCCCGGACGCCCTGAGCCGGTATCGCGCCGACAGGTATCGCGCCGCCAGCACGGTGGTGGCCGCGGCCGGGCATCTAAGGCATGACCGCATCGTCGATATGGTCGCTCCCTTCGCGGCGCGTCTTCGCGGCGGAGCGGCCGTGCGTCCGCGTCCCGCCGCCATGTCCGGCGCCGCGCGTCCGCTCGTGTTTGAACAGCGCGAGACCCAGCAGGTGCAGGCCGTGATCTCATTTCGGGCCATGCCGGATTCCGATCCGCGTCGCGCGGCTCTTTCCGTGCTGTGCCACATTCTCGGTCGCGGCATGACATCGCGTCTGTTCATGTCGGTGCGCGAAAAACTCGGCCTCGCCTATTCGATATATTCCGAGACGCAGCTTTTCCGCGACACTGGGGCCTTCCAGATAATGGCCGGCGTGAATCCGGACAAAAGCCTCAAGGCGCTTGAGACTTGCGGGCGCGAGCTGCGGCGCATCGCCTCCGTTTCGCCTGGCAAGTCGGAATTTTCGCGCGCCGTCAACTGCCTCGTCGGGCAGCTGCGCATGACTGGCGAAACGTCGGGCAGCCAGCTCTCGTGGGTGCTTGACAAGGTGCGCCGCCATGGTCGCGTGGAGTCGCCCGGGGAAGTCGCGGACCGTCTGCGCGCCGTGACTCCCGATGACGTGAAATCAGTCGCCGCCGCCATGTTCAGCCCTGAAAACGTGTCGCTTTCGCTCGTCATGCCCCGTGACTCCAGGTTCCGTCCGGAGGAGCATCTCGGAGTTCTGCAATCCGCTCTTTGATTCTTGAGGGGCGTGGTGGTAACATATCGGCGCGTCAGGCGCGTCCAGTAGCCAGGCGCGTCAAACTGAACACCCCCAAAAAACATGACCGCCTTCACGTATGCCACAGATTCGGCCGCGCCGGTTCATCCGGTGTCGGCGCTCGACTACCTTCCGGTCGATCAGATGCGGGCGCTGCAGCTGCACCGCCTCCAATACACTGTCAAATACGCCTACGAGCGCGTTCCGCTTTTCCGCCGCCGTTGCGACGACCGCGGTGTCCGGCCCGAGCACATCAAGACGCTTGCCGACATACGGTTGCTTCCGTTTTCAGTGAAGTCCGATCTGCGTGACGAATATCCGCTCGGCCTTCAGGCGGCTCCGATGTCGGAGATCGTCCGCTTCCACTGCTCCTCCGGAACGACCGGCAAGCCGATCTGCATTCCGAACACGATGAACGACATCGAGGTCTGGAAAAACGGCGTCATGCGCTGCCTCGCGATGGGCGGCGTTACTCCCAACGACATTGTCCAGGTCGCCTACGGATACGGTCTCTTCACCGGCGGACTCGGCCTGCACTACGGAGCCGAGGCCTACGGGTGCGCCGTCCTTCCGATTTCCGGAGGCAACACCGACCGCCAGTTGATGCTGATGAAGGATCTTGGCGTGACCACGGTCGCCTGCACCCCATCGTATTTTCTGCATATCATAGACGAAGGTCACAAGAAGGGAATCGACTTCCGCAAGGAGATGAAGCTCCGGCATGGGTTCTTCGGCGCGGAACCGTGGACCGAGGAAATGCGCGACAAGATCGAGGAATACACCGGTCTGCGCGCGCACGACATCTACGGACTCACGGAAATCGCCGGCCCCGGCGTTGGTGGCGATTGCCCCCACCGCACGGGCCTGCATGTGTTCGAGGATCACTTCTACCCCGAAATCATCGATCCCGACACTCTTGAGCCGCTTCCGGACGGGGAGTCCGGCGAACTTGTCTTCACGACGCTTGATCGCACCGGCTGTCCGATGATACGCTACCGCACTCGCGACCTCACGCGCATTGAAAACACCCCGTGCCCGTGCGGCCGCACCGTTCGGCGCATCGCGCGCATCAACGCCCGCAGCGACGACATGCTGATCGTCCACGGCGTGAACCTCTTCCCGTCGCAGGTCGAATCCGGCCTTCTGAAGGTCCCGGAAGTCCTTCCTCACTACCAGATAGTCGTCACGCCAACCGGCGCGCTCGATACGCTGGAAGTCAAGGTGGAAGTGACGCCCGAGAACTTCTCCGACGACATTCGCCACCTCGAAGCGCTTCGCAAGCGCGTTGGGGCCGCCGTGAAGTCCATCACCGGTCTTTCCGCCAAGATCACGCTTGTGGAGCCGCACACTCTGCCGCGCTCCGAGGGCAAGATACGCCGCGTGGTCGATCTGCGCAAGGAGGCGGCGAAGTAGGCGGCGGCGCGAACGCGTCCTGCCGCCTCTTCCGCCGCCGTTCAGTCCCAAAATGGGTCGCTCCCTGTTGCGTCGCGCGTTTTCGGAAAATCCGGCCCGCCTTCTGGCGGCCGGGTTTTTCGTGGCGGCGCTGGCTGGCGCGGTTGCCCTCGCCTTGCCGATGTGCAATGCGGACGGCGCCTGGCACTTCGACACGGGCAGACTTTTCGTCGCCGTGTCCGCCGTGTGCGTGACCGGCCTCGACCCCATAGGCGTGGGTGCCGCCCTTTCTCCGGCCGGACTGGCGGCGCTTGCGCTGCTCGCCCAGCTGGGCGGGCTCGGAATAATGACCGCCGGAACTTTTCTCTTTGTGGCTCTCGGGAGGTCGCTTTCGGTCACGGAGGAGAGGTCCGTGTCATCCTCCCTTGGTGAAATTCGGCCGCGCGACGTCCGCCGCGTCCTTGTCGGAACGTTCGCATTCACTTTTCTGTGGGAGGTGGCCGGCGCCTTGTTCCTTGCGGCGCGTCTCCATTCCGCCCACCATGGCTACGCCTCGTTCGCTCGTTCGGCCGGACACGGCGCGTTCCTTTCCGTGATGTCGTTCTGCAACGCCGGCTTTTCCCCGCTGCCGGACTCGTTCGCCTCGTTCGCCTGGGACCCGGCGATGACGCTCGGGTCCGCGTTCCTCGCGCTCGTCGGAGGCGTTGGATTCGTCGTGCATGCGAACCTGCTGTCGTTGCGGCCGTGGCGTCGCGTCCGGTCGGCGCGGGGTCGTCTTTCGCTCAACTCCCGGCTCGTGCTGGAGGGGCTTGCGCTTTTTGGCGCTGTCGATGTCGTGGCGTTTTTCCTTCTGGAGCGCCATGGCGCGTTTGCCGGGCTCGGAGGTTTCTCCGCATTTTGCGCCTCCGTCTTTCATGCCGTTTCGGCCCGCGCAAGCGGCTTTGCGATCGCCCCGGCCGAAACTTTTTCTCCGGCCGTTCAGTTCCTTACCGGACTTCGCGCGTTTGTAGGCGCGGCTCCGGGTTCGACAGGCGGCGGCGTGAAGACGACCACGATGTTCGTTCTGGCCGCCGCCGTGGCCGCGATGTTTGCCCGTCGCGAAGTGCCTGAACTTCACGAGCGTTCGCTGCCGCGAAGGATGGTGAACGACGCTCTGGCGATCTTCTCCTTCGGCCTATGCGCGGTATTCGCCACCGCGCTAGCGCTGCTGTGCTTCGAGCGCCCCGAACCCGACCGCGTGTTTCCCCTCGTTTTCGAGAGCGTTTCCGCATACGCGAACAACGGGCTTTCGATGGACGGCACCACCGCCTCGCTTGGCGAGCCCTCGCGTCTTGTGCTGTGCGCCGTCATGCTGGCCGGTCGCATCGGCCCGGCAACGCTCGTTCTCACTCTCTTCCGTCCGCATCTGGCAGACCGCTCCAAGCGCTATCCAGAGGAAAACGTCGTCGTAGGATGAACCCGCTCCTGAATTTGCACTCCAATGCCGCAGTGCCGGATCCGCCGGATCCCGCGGACGCGGCCTCGCGCCGCGCCCTGGTGCGCGAACTGCGTTCACATGTTCCGCCCAGGCGTTTTGCGCACAGCCTTGGCGTGGCGCTGGAATCGGTGGAGCTTGCTCGGCTCTGGGGTGTCGATCAGGACCGCGCGTGGCTCGCCGGACTTCTGCACGACTGCGCCAAGGGCATAGTGACGGAACGCCAGGTCGAAACGTGCGACGCGCTTGGCGTCGCGCTTGATGCGGAAACTCGCGCCGCCCCGCCTGTTGTCCATGCCTTTCTCGGTGCATATCTGGCGCGCGTCGTTTACGGCGTCCGCGATGAAGCCGTCCTGCGCGCCATATCCCTTCACACAGTCGGCGGGCCCGGCATGACAACCCTGGACAAGATCGTCTATTTGTCCGACTCCACCGAGAGCGGAAGGGATTTTCCAGGAGTCGGAGCGCTGCGCGACGAATCGCGCCGCTCGCTTGACGGCGCGCTTCGGCTTTGCGTGGAGGCCCAGTTGCGCCGTCTCGCCATGAAGGGAGCCGCCGCGCATCCGGGGACTGCCCGACTCGCGCGCGACCTTGGCGTCAGCCTTGCCTGACACCGCCGCCGCTATCGGCGGGCCGTCCGGGTCTTGTCCGACGCCTCGGCCAGTTTTGAGAGTCGCCGATAGGATTTGTCCTTTACGCGAACAGGCCCCGGGGCGGTCTCCCACTCGCAAACCGTGCGGGCGTTTACGCCAAGCATTCCCGCAAGCTGGGGTTGGGTGAGACCGCGCGCAAGGCGCACGAGCCGCACGAAATTTGGCTCGACAAGCGCCAGACCGCGAATGGGAGCCTTCGTTTCGCCATGCCGTTCGGAAGCGCCTTCCTCAGGATGCGGCTCCGGCGGCAAAAGCAGCGCCGGGATTTCCGCGGCGGACAAACCGAGCAACGACGCCAGGTCGCTGTCCGGCATCGTTCCGTGCAGCTTCAGCGCGACGGAGCGCGCCATCGAGCGGCGCCCGTCGGCAAAGCCGGTCATGTATGGATCCGCCGCGGATTGCATCACTTGTCAGAAATCATGCCGACCTTGCGGGCGTATGCGAACATTCCACCGGCTTCGACAACAGGGGCGACGGCGCCGAGGTCCTTGAGCGGGAAGACCTTGCCGTCGGAGAGGCGCGTGAGCGTGTGCGCGTCGGTGTCCAGCTCCGCCTCGTCTCCCGTCTTGAACTCGGAGACGAGCGGCTCGGCGGTCTCGAAGGGGTAAACCTCGCCCGTTGCGACAGAGTTGCGGAAGAAGATTCGCGCGTAGTATTCGGCCACGACGGCCTTGCATCCGGCGGCGCCGAGCGCGACGGGGGCGTGCTCGCGGGAGGAGCCGCAGCCGAAGTTCTTGCCCGCGACGAGGATGCCGTAGGGCGTCTTGCTCGTGGCCTTGTCGACGAACGGCGCGGCGTCGTCCGGCAGACCGGCCATCGCGTAGGAGCCGAGCTTCTCGTATTCCTCGGGGATGGTCGGGACGAGGTTCAGGTACTGGGCCGGGATGATGTTGTCGGTGTCGATGTTGTCGCCGGCGACGTAGACTTTCGAACGGATCTTGCTCATGGCATTCTCCTAGAGGTATTTCCGCGGGTCCGCGATGCGGCCCTCGATCGCCGAGGCGGCGACGGTGAGGGGCGAGGCGAGGTAGATCGGGGCGGTCTTGGAGCCCATGCGGCCGATGAAGTTGCGGTTGGTGGTGGAGATCACGACCTCGTTTCCGTGGGTGCGGCCGAAGGTGTCCACCGGGCCGCCGAGGCACGCGGCGCACCCGGGGGCGGAGACGGGGATGCAGCCCGCCTCGGCGAAGATGCGCTCCCAGGTCTTTCCGTCGATTTCGTGCGTGCGGATCGCCTCCGCCACTTCGACCGTGGCAGGGACGAGGAACGTGTCGATCGCGACCTTGCGGCCGTTGAGGACGCGCGCGGCCATCTCGAAGTCCTCGATCTTGCCGCCTGTGCAGGAGCCGACGTAGGCGCGGTCGAGCTTCACGTCGCCGCAGTCTGCGGCGGGCGCGTAGCGGTCCGGGCAGTGGGGCCGGGCGACGCACGGGACAAGCTCCGAGAGGTCGTATTCGTATTCGGCCTTCACGGGCGCGTCGGGGTCGCCGACGAGCGGCTCGAATGGCTTCTTCGTGCGGGCGCGGACGTAGGCGAGCGCCTTGTCGTCTGCGGCGAAGATGCCGTTCTTGGCACCGGCTTCGACGGCCATGTTGCAGATCGTCATGCGGTCCTCGATCGAGAGCTCCGCGCAGCCGGGGCCGGCGAATTCGAGCGCGCAGTAGGTGGCGCCGCCGGTCCCGAGGTCGCCAATGACGCGCAGGATGACGTCCTTGCCCGCGATGTAGTCCGGCTTCTTCCCCTTGAGGACGATGCGGATTGTCTCCGGGACCTTGACGAGCATCTTGCCGGTGCCCATCACGAAGCCGGCGTCCGTGTTGCCGATGCCGGTAGAGAACGCGCCGAGCGCGCCGTGGGTGCAGGTGTGCGAGTCCGTGCCGACGATCGTCTCGCCGGGGCGGACGTGGCCGAGCTCCGGCAGCGCAACGTGGCAGACGCCGCGGTAGCGGTTGGTCCACGGTGGGTAGAAGTAGGGCAGGTCCTGCTCCTTGGCGAAGTCGAAGAGCGTGGCGACGTTGCGGTGGGCCTTCTCGTCGCGAGTGTGGATGTAGTGGTCTGGGATGATCACGACTCCCTCGCGGTCGAAGACCTTGGCTCCCTCTCCAAACTCGCGCTTGAAAATGCCGATTGTGCCCGGGCCGCATACGTCGTGCGTGAGCAGGACGTTGATTCTGGCCCAGATGTTTTCGCCGGGCGTGACGGTCTGCCTGCCCGCAGCGCGGGCTAGAATCTTTTCCGTAAGTGTCTGTTTCATTTTTGAATGCGCTCCGGGGGAGCAGAACTGCGCGGCCGTTGCAAGCCGCTACGCGCATACTAGCGCAGCCCCCGGCGCCAGTCAAATTTTGCGCGCGGGGGGGCGAGGCGCCGCATTTGACGCACCGCGCGGGTTCTGCTAGTCTTCCCCTCGTCGCACCGCGCACGGGCCAACATCCCCTCCCGCGGTCCACCGTCGGAAGCCAGGGCCACGATCCCGAAGCGGAAGGCGCAGCGGCAAGACAAACAAACACGATTTGCATCGCAAAGCAATTCGTTCAGCCGAAATCTGATCAATTTCACTGATGGACGATTGGTTGCGGGGTCGCGCGCAGGCGCGCCTCTCTACTGGTTTCCATCAAGGGCATGATCAGAGCCTCGGCTGAAGACCAGCGGAGAGGCTTCTTTCGTCCCCAGAGGCTTCTCGTCGAATTCGGGGACGAAGGAAGTCCGACATGAAAATCAACTCTCTCTCGTCCGTTTGCACAGCCGCCTTGTTCTCGGCGGTCTTCGCCGGCGGTTGCCCCCAGGATAATACCGAATCCGGCTCGCCGGCCCCGTCTCGCCAGACTTCCACGGCCGTTTCCCAGACCGCGGTCGTCGCCGATACGGTCGTCTTCGTCCAGTCCGAGCCGTCCAAGCCGAAACGGTCCGATGAGCCGTCCGAGCCGAAGAAGGCCGGTGCGGGCGACTGGTCTTCGGACGACATTCAGAGGGACCCCTACGGCTTCATCCAGGAACAGATCCGCGATTGCGACAGGCTCAAGGCGAAGATCGAGTCGCAGAAGATTTCGCTCACGCGCCTCGGCAAGCAGTCCGCCCGCACCATCGAGGAGTCGGACGGAACGGTCGCCCGCTACACGACGTTCCTCGACGCGGCGAAGAAGGCCTACAAGGAGGCCGAGGCCGCCGACAAGTGGCCGGCCGTGGTGAACGGCTTCGAGCTGGACGAGGACGCGCTCTCCGACCGCATCTCCGATGCGCTCGAGCGGATCGAGCTGGCGAAGAAGGACCGCGAGGCGGCCGTGGTGCTCGGCAAGAAGGTCGATATCCGCCAGAAGGCGATCAAGGCGAAGGCTCGGGAACTGGCGAGCCTCCGCCTCAAGCTCGTCCAGCAGGCCGACCAGGTCAAGACGAACGTCGCCCTCGCCGAGCTCGGCGACCTCTCGACCGTCCTCGGAACCCTCCGCGACATGGCGCTCGAGATCGAAAATGGCCCCACGGAGGCATCCATTGACGATCTGGCGGTCGACGACCCCGACGCGGCGAAGAAATCCGCCGTCCGGGCGTTCCTGGATGAATAAACACATAGGAAGGAACCAATCAAAATGGTCTCAGGCAAACTCAAAACACACGTTCTGGCTGTCTACAGGAGCGCGCTTGCCGATTTGCAATACCGAGAATGGCATGCCAACGGATGCGCCTCCCGCGAGGCGATCCGCCAGATGGCGATCAGGAAAAACGACCGGCTCAACGATGGCCGGATGGCCGCCTTCCTCTACGACCGGCACGGACTCCCGGGGGATTTCGGGCAGACGTGGAGCCGCGGAAAGCCATTTCCCATCAACGCGCCGTTCCCCGTGGCGAAAGCCGCCTTCCGCAAACTGCTGAACAAGGTCGCCCGGGCCGAAATGATCGACGAAAGCGAGTTTGACTCCTTTCGGAACGATCTCGCCGCCGTTGGCATCCCACAAACCATTGCGAATCGATTCGCGGCCGCTTGCTTTCCGGCGCAACTGTCGGAAGTCGTGACCGGGGCGGAAATCGACTCGGTCTACGCCAAACTCGCCGCGGACAATGCCACGGCGAAGACCGCCACGACCTGGTTCGGCAAGAACCGCGCCGTCACCGACTGGATCAAGGAGGCGATTCCCGGCACGGACGATGCCTGGAGATCGTTGGTCGCCTGGCGCATGCATTGAGCCGCATTCTCCCTTCCCGTGAATACAAATGAATGAATTTGATGAAGCAATGAACAAGTTCACAATGAAATTTTGCCAGGCGGTCACCTTTGCGGTGCTGATGGGCTGTGCACTCGTCGTACGGGCGGGACAGACGTCATGGACGGACGAAGAAACGGAAAACTACTGGGGCGATATTGCCGAGAAGACCACGCGCACCTCGACCTCGCCCCGGTTCGAGGAGGCCGACGAGGTGCAGGGCGAAGGCATCCTCGAAGCGTTCGGCGCGCAGTATCTTCCCAACGCCTACGCCCACTACCAGGAAGTCCGCGCGACCGCCAAGGAACGCGAGCAGCTGCTGAAGGAGAACTTCCCCGACGGACGTTCGTCCGATCCGGCGGGCGGCGCGATTTACGACAAGGTCTGCAAAGCCGCCACGAAATCCGTGTCCGAGATGTTCCGCCGGCACGACGAACTCTGCCACTACCTCCTGCTCCACCGGATGGGCGCAGTCTCCGACCGGGAGTTGGCCGACCTCGACGCAACGAGAATATCAATTCTTCTCCCCCTCCAGTACAGTCCGCCGGGGCCTTGCAACCTGACGGCGCCCGTCCTTGCCCCGGCGGAAATCGACTTCGCATCGAAATACCTGCCCGAAACGCACGCGGCGTTCCTGCGGCTCGGCAATGTGTTTTCGGAGGGCGCCAAAGCCTTTGAAGAATGGAGGCAGACGGCCTTGCTCGTCGACGCGGCTCGATCCTGGTCTCTCTTCTATGCGCTTGGGCAGCGACTGAACGCCATTCAGGGAACGATGAACGGAATCGTCAAAATGGTGAAAGAGCAAAAACTGCTCCACGCAGTCGGCGAAACGACGGCAACGTCCCTGGCCGAGAAGGACAAAGAGGTGGGGCTTGCCGTCCAGCAGTTTGAGAAAGGACTTGCAGTCGGACCGTGGGTCCTCAGTCATGTCCGCTCAACCATCGAGCGTTGCAAACAAGTTGCATGGCCCACATTCATTCCCAAGACCATGGTCAAAATCCCCGGCAGGGGATTTTGGATGGGAAAATACGAGGTCACGCAGGCGCAATGGGAAATCGTGATGGGCAAGAACCCATCCGAGTTCAAGGGGCTATACAATCCGGTGGAGAACGTCTCGTGGTATGACTGCCAGGAATTTCTGAAAAGACTCAATGAGCTTCCTTCCGTGAAGAAGTCGGGGTTTACATTCCGCCTTCCAACGGAAGAAGAGTGGGAATATGCTTGTCGCGCGTGGGCGAAGGACGACTACTGCAAGCTTGCGGACGGGACTGAAATCACGAGGAAGACGCTCGGTGAGGTCGCGTGGTTCGAGGACAACGCGGACAAACAGACGCATCCCGTCGGGCAGAAGGAGCCGAACGCCTTCGGGCTCTACGACATGCACGGCAATGTGTGGGAGTGGATTTCAACTGCGAATGGCAGGCTCCGCGCCTGCCGCGGCGGCAGCTGGGACAACTCGGCCATGGGCTGCGAGTCCTCCTGCCGGGACGATAGCTCGTTCCCCGACCGGCGCAACCGCGACCTCGGCTTCCGCCTTTGCGCCTCCGGCAGGGCCGACTCTGGCAGGCAAGTCAATGACGCCCCAATGTTCGACGAAGTCGCGGAAGAACAGGCGACCGCGCGCGGCGGCGAGGGCGGGCGAGCGGCGGTGAGGCCAATCGAGAGATTGGTTTCCGATATGGTCCAAATACCCGGCAAGAACTACAAGATGGGCAAGACCGAAGTCACGCAGGCGCAGTGGGAAGCGGTAATGGGGGAGAATCCGTCGAAGTTCAAAGGTGCGGATGATCCGGTGGAATGGGTTTCGTGGGACGATTGCCAGAAGTTTTTGGAGAAACTCAATGCGCTGCCCGCCGTGAAGGAATCCGGTCTCGCGTTCCGCCTTCCGACCGAGGAGGAATGGGAATACGCCTGCCGCGCGGGCGCTAAGGGCGATTACTACCGACTTGCCGACGGAACGGAAATCACGGATAGCACGCTTGGTCAGGTTGCATGGTTCATGGAAAGGTCCGATGAACAAACGCATCATCCTGTTGGACAGAAGCAGCCGAATGCGTTTGGGCTCTACGACATGCACGGCAACGTGTTTGAATTGACATCATCTGGTACAGGCAGCAGCTTGGCGGGTTGCGGCGGCGCCTGGTACAGCGCGCCCTTCCAGTGCAAATCCTCCTACCGGGCCGAGGCCCAGCACGACTCCCGGGGCATCAGCCTTGGATTCCGCCTCTGCGCCGACGGCGAAGGAAAAACCGGTTCTGCCGTCGTCGATTCCACTGTTCCCGGAGTCTCCATGATGGGAAAACCCCGCATGGGCGTTGCCATGCTAACCTTCCATGGAGCGGAGATGTCCGACGGCGTCTGGCCCAATGGTGTGATCGTCACGGACGTTGAAGATGACTCTCCGGCCGCCAGAGCGGGACTGCGGGCCGGCGACGTGATTCTGAAAGCGAACGAAAACAGGATCGTTGCCTTAGAGGACCTGACAGCCGTTTTGATCCGCTTGAAGGAAGGCAATCCGGTGAATCTGAAAATCTGGCGCCCGGACGACGTAGAGAACGCGGGAACCGAGCAGATGGGCATCAGCATGTCCGGCAAGAACATGGACGTGCGGGTGATTCTGGCCGTTCTGGAATGATCGCAACTCGTTCCAACGCAAGAAACAATGAAACAACAAGATGTCACCTCCCTCTTGGCGAACCGCCCTGCCGCGTCTGTGCGGTAGAGATGCGCCGTAGCGCCCCGGTGGCTCGCTCGGAGAGCGCGTCCCACCTGAGGACGACTGGTTGACGAGACGACAGGACGACGTGATCCCGCCTCCGGGACCTTCGGCGAACGTGGCGCGATTGCTTGTCGTCCCGTCTTCCCGTCGTCTCGTTGTCCTGCCGGGGAAGCCGCCCCCGCGGCCTTTCGAGGACAACGGGCTGACGAGACGATAGGACGACGTGATCCCGCCTCCGGGACCTTCGGCGGGCGAGGCGCGATTTCTTGTCGTCTCGTCTCCTTGTCGTCTCGTCGTCCTCCGCGGGGCGCGCCCGCGCCCCGCCCGGAGCTAGAGCAGGTGGTTGTCGATGAGGCGGGTCCTGCCGACGTAGGCGGCGAGGGCGAGGAGGGTGTTCGGGCCGAGCTTCTTCACGGGCTCGAGGGTGTCGGCGTCGACGGCGACGACGTAGTCGACCCTGTTGCACGCCTTCGCGAGCGCCTTCTCGATCTTCGCGACCGCGCGCCTCGGGTCGGTCCGGCCGGCGCGGTAGTCCGCCGCGGCGGCGGGAGGTGGTCTGGAGGCTGGGGCAGCGCTGGTGCTCGCTCTGCCGGCGGGTGGTGCGCGCGCGGCCGGCGGGGGTGCTGCCGAAGAAGAGTGCGAGCAACGCGGCGCTGGCGACGCTGGCGCAGATGCTGTACGTGGAGATGGTCACGGCGGGCGCGGTCTCGCGCATGACGTGGATCAACAAGGGGAC